>JBPBQH010000212.1:0-3849 GCA_050954685.1 Janthinobacterium lividum
GTAAATTTGTAAAAAAATTTAACGAATGTGAGTACTTCATTATGTCGATGGTGATATCTTCTTGTAGGAGTGACTGGCTAGTAACTTTATTAAATTATTTAGGGCAGAAGTTTGTCATACATCGAAACATTTTTCTTGAAGCAATCATTGTTTACACAAATAATGCTACCTGGAATAAACATGTGAAATTTAACTTCTTTTAAAACTTAAAAAATTTATACATAGAACGTGAATTATCTGTTGACAGAAATTTATCTCATCAACATCTTATACTAACTGCGCTGCTTCATATCCTCACTTGCTTTTCTTTTATGTAATAAAAAAAGCCTTAGCTAAATATGTGCTAGGGCTTTTTTAGTCTCCAATTTAATGAGCTTGACAAAACTACTGCGAAAATACTGGAGCTGAGGGTAGACTCATACCCATTATATTATAACCGCAATCTACGTGGTGAGTCTCGCCTGTTACTCCCGAGCTCAAGTCACTAAGTAAGTAAATCGCGCTGCCTGCTATGTCTTCATAAGTTGTATTTCTTTTGAGCGGAGAAGTATTCTGATGCATAGCTAACATAGACTTAAAATCGCCAATCCCTGAAGCTGCTAGTGTCTTTATAGGACCAGCAGAAAGAGCATTAACTCTTATATTATTTGGCCCCATATCATTAGCAAGATATTTTACACTTGTCTCTAGTGCAGCCTTCGCAACCCCCATAACATTATAATTTGGCATGACTTTCTCTGCACCATAATAAGTTAAAGTGAGCATACTACCACCATCGATCATCAGTTTTTCAGCCCTGCGAGCTAGGGAAGTTAGAGAATAACAAGAAATATTCATTGAATTAAGAAAATTATTAGGACTAGTATCGATATATCTGCCTCTTAGCTCATTTTTATCAGCAAAACCTATTGAATGGACTAAGAAATCTAGCCTCCCCCATTTTTCTTTAATGATTTCGAATAATTTGTCCATCGACTCTTCTGAGCCGACGTCACATTGTTGCACGAACTGGCAACTAACCTCTTCAGCTAGTGGCATTACTCGTTTTTGTAGAACTTCTCCTTGGTAAGTAAAAGCTAATTGTGCTCCGTGGCTCTTGGCCATTTTAGCTATAGACCAAGCAATAGACATATTATTTGCTACCCCCGTTATAATACCTACTTTTCCTTTAAGTAGTCCTTCTGTATAGTTCATCATAATATTAAACTTACCCTTAATTATTTGTTGTCCAAACAATAGCATGATGTATATTTTTGTAAATAATTTTAACAAGTTAAACTAAACAACAGAGCAGCAACCAATCATGAAATGTCGGTCATTTAAGAAATTATCTATGATGTGCTTAGGTATGCTAAGTGGCCTGGCCTTTGCACCACTATTTTTTGCACCTCTTCTAATCACTTTAAGTGTCCTCTGCAGTCGAGTGAAATCAGCAATCAGTGCAGTCGAAGCTTTTAAACTTGCATGGTCGTTTGGTTTTGGCCATTTTCTAACTAGTATGTACTGGATTAGTATAGGAGTTAGTGTCTATATTGAAGAGTTCTGGTGGGTCATTCCCTTTGCCTTGTTCGGACTGCCAATGATATTAGCCTTCTTTATTGCAGGTGCTTGTGTAACAAGCTGGCTAGCACGAGGAAAAAGTTACTTTCATTTTGCTTTTTGCGTTAGTTGGGTAATATTTGAATGGCTAAGATCCTGGATCTTCACAGGCCTGCCGTGGAATTTGCTAGGTTATTCTTTTTCTTTTTCAGATATATTGATACAATCTGCAAGCATCTTCGGAATATATGGCCTTAGTTTGATCGTAATATACATCTCATCAATTTTTTATCGTTATTGTGAATATTCTAGTAATAAATATCATTCTACAGAATCTATTTCTTTGTTATTTCTTGTATTATCAGTTTTAATAATTTATGGCTCCCTAAGACTTAGGAATAACCCTACTCTATTTTCTACGATTTCTGTCAGAATAGTACAACCTAGTATCCCTCAAACATCTAAGTGGAACGAAAATGAATTTTGGCAAAACTTGGAAACCCATATAAGATTATCAGATGCTTCAAAATCTTCTCCTGATTTAATTATTTGGTCAGAAGCAGCACTTGTCGTGCCTTACAAATACCCTTTTATTAGGAGCAGAATAATGGAAATGCTTAAAGACTCCAAGTCTATCCTAATTACTGGTAGCGTCTCAGATAATAATGAAACAGGTAAAGATTTTAAAATATTTTCCGCTCTACAAGCTATTTCACCGAATGGAGATTTATTATTTGAGTATCATAAGTCTCATCTAGTGCCATTCGGTGAATATATACCTCTTAGTCATATGCTGCCTATGAAGAAGTTAACTCCTGGTCACATAGATTACACTGAGGGCCAAGGGGAAATAGTTTCATTAAGTAAGTTAAAACTTAAAATTAAGCCCCTTATTTGTTACGAATCAATTTTTCCTGAGTTCGTTCACACCCCACATAATTTAGCAGATTTAATAATTAATGTTACCAATGATACTTGGTATGGTAGATCTTCTGGACCTTATCAACACTTACATATCAGTCGTATGAGAGCAGTTGAAAATGGTTTGCCTATTATAAGAGTAGCTAACAACGGTATATCAGCAATAATAGATCCAATGGGTAGAATAATCAAAAAGCTATATTTAAATGAAGTTGGAATTATAGATAGTCAGTTACCGCTTAAAATTCAATCTGAAAATATCTATCAAAGATTAGGAGATTTTAATATATTGATGATAATAATATTGATATTACTTGCGCGAATTTTTCTAGATTATGTTTGGAGACGGAAACACAAATTGCTATGGATAAACCCCAGGTAGCAAGGTCTTACCAAAATATTCGGTGCTTGAGCTACCATAGTGTCATTAATACCATTTAATAGGTATGAGGAAAGAAAATTTTTTGTTTCTTCTATTGTAAAAGCTTGCTTCAGGCCTGAGCAAGCATTATCTATCTAATCGAGTTGAATCAAACTAAGGCTGATCACAATAATCACCAGAACTATGAATGGTAGTAAGACATGGAAGATGAACAAGCTAAGAGCAAAAATATTAGTGCTGTTGAGGGTAGAGGTAGAGCTGACGACATAGATCATAGAGTGAGCAAGAGGCTAAAAATGCGCCGCTTACTACTCGGGTTAAGTCAAGAAGAAGTCGGCAAGGTAGCAGATGTTAGTATTCAGCAAGTACAAAAATACGAAAAAGCTACAAATAGAATTGCTTGTGGCAAGTTATATAGCTTTTCAAAACTACTTAAAGTACCTATAGGTTACTTTTTTAATCAAATAGAAGAAAGTGATTCGATACTAGGTAATGCTTTTATCGAAGAATCGGAAGAATATAACATTGATAAACCTAGGAGCGAGGGAGTTACCGAAAAAGAAATAATATCCCTTATCAGAGCGTTTAGTGATATTAAAGATTCACAAGTAAGAAAAAAAATAGTTGAACTAGTCAAGTCGATGTCCTAGATTGATAATTCTGCAGCTTCTTGAACTTCTCGTCGTCTTTATATATTTATAAAATCTCCGATCTCCGCCAGATTACGCAAATTTTTTGTATTTGACATCTTGCTACTTAATTAATAGTATCCGAAAAATAAAAGTTTCGGTAACTTAGTAATTTACTCTTAAATATAAATCTTCTCAATTTTATTACTATATTACTACTAATTGCAAAGTTCTTATATAGCTTACTTGAAGTTTAAACTTAGCCTTAGTTTTATTAAATTTTCTTGCATTATGGAATTTGCTGATGTCTATAACAAAAACTTATCTTACTGGCTTTGCAGTATGGCTGTCTTTGACAATGTTTTATTGTTATCAATA
>JBPBQH010000125.1:0-3829 GCA_050954685.1 Janthinobacterium lividum
TAATTAAATCTTTATGCGAAAGTCCAATTGCAATGAAATTCTTTATAAAATGGTATGAAGATCTAATTAGTGAAAAAATTATGTTAAGAGATTTGATCGATCTTGAAGCTAATATTAACGAAGGCGAGAGTGATGATATATTAAAAAATCAGAGCCAAGAAAGTGAATCAGTTCAAGAGAGCGAATCTGATTCTGAGGAACACGAAGAATCCTCTCACCTGACTCTTGCCGCTATGGAACTGCAGTTATTATCCCAAAGTATAGATTTGATGGAACGTATATCAAACCTTTCAGAAGAACTACTGACAGAAGCAAAAAAGCATTATGCCAAAAATCCGCAGGACAAAGATTTACAGGAAAATAAGAAATATTCGAAAAATCTTGAAGCTTTGATAGAAGAAATTTCATTGATTCATTTTAATGAAAAACGTACTGAGGAAATCTTGAACAAGATGTACAGCCTCAATAAAGAATTGATTGATAAAGAATCTGAATTTTTAAAAGTTGCTGAAAAACATGGTATAAATAGACAAGCATTTTTAAGCGAATATCTCGGCGCTATTATAAACGAGAACTGGAAACAAAAGATACAGAAAAATAAACAAGCTAGCTGGTCTAGCTTCTTAGCCGATGAATCTCAAGCAATTGACAAAATGATAGATAGTCTGAAAGTTATGGAAGCTGAGATTGGCTTACCCATAGTCGAGTTTAAAAAATTAGTAAATAATATTCAGAAAGGCGAACGTCAAGCTTCAAGAGCCAAAAGAGAAATGATAGAAGCGAATCTTAGACTTGTTATTTCAATAGCAAAAAAATACTCTAATAGAGGCTTGCAATTCTTAGATCTTATTCAAGAGGGTAACATAGGTCTTATGAAGGCCGTTGATAAGTTTGAGTATAGGCGAGGATATAAGTTTTCTACTTATGCCACCTGGTGGATTAGACAAGCTATAACTAGGTCAATAGCAGATCAGGCAAGGACTATAAGAATCCCTGTACACATGATAGAGACTATAAACAAAATCATCCGTACCTCAAGGCAGATGTTTAACGAACTTGGCTATGAGCCCACCCCTGTCGAAATTGCAGCTCGCCTCTCTATGCCTGCTGAGAAAGTGCGTAAGGTAATGAAAATTGCTAAAGAACCAGTAAGCCTCGAAAATCCAGTTGGAGACGAAGAAGGGAGCTATTTAGGCGATTTTATTGAAGATAAGAATGCGATATTACCTATCGATGCCGCAATTCAAGCTAACTTGCGTGAAATTACAACCAGAATATTATCAAGTCTTACTCCTAGGGAAGAAAGAGTTCTAAGAATGAGATTTGGCATAGGTATGAATAGCGATCATACTTTGGAAGAAGTAGGTCAACAATTCAATGTAACACGTGAGAGAATCAGACAGATAGAAGCGAAGGCACTTCGCAAATTGAAGCATCCTATTCGTTCGAAGATATTACGCAGCTTTCTAACTAACGGCCTGCAACAGCAAGCAGGCCGCCACGAGCGCTCTGAGTAGCCTTCAATGATTGTGCCGACTATATCAAATTGCTTATGACGAATAAACGTAGATATAAAATAAATATAGAATATGTAGGTACCCAAATATCAGGATGGCAATATCAAGAAAATGCAATTTCAGTTCAACAAATAATCGAGACTGCTATTAGTAAATTTAGTAGCGAAAAAGTAATTCTTTATGCAGCTGGCAGAACTGACGCAGGAGTGCATGCAATAGGCCAGGTAGCCCATTTTGATTTGGTAAAAAATATTCCGCCGCATTGCGTGATGCAAGCTATTAATCATTTTGTAAGACCTCATTTAGTTGCAGTAACTGAGTGCATAGAAGTAGACAACTCATTCCATGCTAGATTTTCTGCTATATCTCGTCACTATATGTATCGCATAATTAATAGATCTGGAAAAGTAGTACTAGATCAAGATAGAGCTTGGTGGATTAAGCCTGATCTCAACACAGAGAGCATGAATGAAGCAGCTTCTCACCTAGTAGGGAAACACGATTTTACTTCTTTTAGGGCTAAACATTGCCAAGCTAGCTCTCCAGTAAAAACATTATCGCAACTTATTATAGACAGGGAAGGCACGGAAGTAAGGATCTATGCCTCTGCTCCATCTTTTTTACATCACATGGTACGTAATCTTGTAGGTAGCCTAGTTTTAGTTGGGCTTGGTAAATGGAACTCCAGCGACATCAAACTAGGACTAGAAGCTAAGAATAGGTCTATAATGGGGGTCACAGCACCTGCTTGTGGATTATATTTTATGAGAGTTGATTACTAAGAATTAGCTATTCAATCTAACTACATAATTTGGTAGAGCTTATAACAATATATAAATCGAATTTTTTACTCCCTAGAAAAATTTTAAAAAAAAGTTTCAGTATATAAAAAAAGATGATTTATCTTTGATCATTAAGCAAATAAGATATTAAGATTGCTTTAAAATTCTCACGTTAGAATATTTGACCTGTACCAAAAACATCTAGCTAACTATCTATTTGCTTCTAAATTATTACCGAAATAAATTTGCCTTTTGCTATCTGAAATCTTGAAGGGTTTCAGACACATAAGTTAATTATCTTTGCTGTCATCTTAGATATTTTATTCATTATTCTATCAATAAAAAATACTATAATACTATTTTAGGAGATTCCCCGATGAGTAAAGATGCGAATAATTCATCCAAAATACAAGACGGTAATATAAGCTTCCTAAGCTCTACGCAGAAATATGAAAATCTAGCTGCGAGCTTCCTCTCATCCAAACCAATTATCGAGAATGAAGCGAATTTTTATCATCTTGGAGTTAGGCAAGAGGACCTTATAAAGGTATATAGCAAAGAAAGACTGAATCAGACTCAATCCTCAAGGATTCCTAAATTTTATCGTGATAAGGAAAATAATTTACGAGACTATAATAATGGACAGGAATTAAAAGAAACAGTAGGTGAGATAACTTCTTCGCTAGAAGATATGCGCAAAGAATTTGGTTCAAAAGTATATCCTTCAGAAGTGAGGAAAAAAGTAGAGAAGATGTTCTCAGATAAATGGCCAATATTGACTAGAACATTTGACGCTGATGACAAAAAAACTAGACTAAGCAATGCTACAGATTCAATTGTTGCTGACCAGAATAATGAAATGAAATCTCATCTCGGCTCATTAAAGAACAATGTGGATGTTAATGACGAGACTAGGCTCAAGATTAATCATCTACTAGATTCACCTAGAACAAGATTTCAATATGAAGTAGCAGATTTTGTTGCCGAAGTAAAAAAGACTGATCCTAGATATCGGGGCGATAAACTTACCGAGATTATTAAGCTAAGTGATGAGGATAAAAGAAATAGTCCACCTAAAAATGCTACTACAATTATGACTGCTTTAAAGGCACTTGCTAAAGATACAGAAATACCTACTAATATTAAGAAGCAGGTCAGCGAGTTGCTATTACCTGAAGCTCAAAAATTTCAGAGAGATGTAGGAAAGTTTTTGAGCGAGATTCCTGCAGGAGTAGTAAGTGATGATTTACAAAAACTAAAAAACGTTCATCAAGAAAGTCCCAACGTCCGACTTAAGAAGTTTGGTGGTGAAAAAAATGACTATCACGAAGTTTTGAGTGAAATCAAAGGCGTTAGAGATGCTGTTCTCGATGCCCGGCAGATGCTAAAGAATTCAAAAACTTTAAAATATGCTGCCGTTACGCCTATCAAGGGCGCAGTACCGAATGAACAAGAATTGCAAAATGGGCTAGCTAGAGCTGTATTTGAACAGCAAAAGCTTACTGGTCTTAATCCATCAAGTAAAGAATT
>JBPBQH010000173.1:0-3829 GCA_050954685.1 Janthinobacterium lividum
TTGGCACAAATTTTCAATTTTTGTTGGTCCGATAGCCTAAAATTTCATTCCCAAATGATTGATGGAATTATTGCTAATCATAGAGTTATAATGATAAAGCCTAGTACGTTCATGAATCTCTCTGGCAGTGCTATTCAATCAGTATGTGCATATTACAAGATCGAGACTCAGAATATCATAATTATGCATGATGATATAGACCTACCTAGTGGATCCGTCAAATTCAAGCTAGGTGGTAATGCTGGTGGTCATAATGGCTTGAAATCAGTAGATCAATTTGTGGGCAGGGATTATTACCGTGTAAGAATGGGAGTAGGACGTCCAGAAAATTCTCAGCATAGTGTATCGGATTTCGTTCTTGCAGCCTTAAATTCTAATGAGTATAATTGGTTACTTGATCTAGCTAAAATAATTAGCAACAATTTGGACTTATTTTTTTTCGATAAGCACACAGAGTTTAAAAATCAATTATGCCAAAGGCCGGCATAGCTCAGCTGGTAGAGCACCGCATTCGTAATGCGTAGGTCGGGGGTTCAAATCCTCTTGCCGGCACCATTAAGAGCTAAATAACTGCTCAAAATTAATAATATAATGTATAAGATTATAAGTTCAACTCATCTAGATTTTTCATACAAGGAATCAATTTTGATTTCCTTGAGTAATCAAGCAAAAACTTTGAAGAATCTAGATCCTATGGTACCCTTTGCTTTCTCATATTTTGATGAGGAAAATAATTTCATTGATGGAATAGAAGGATACGATATCTACGGAGGTTTGTATATAGACTTACTATTTGTTGCTGATAAATTTCGAAAAAGTAAATATGGCAGTAAACTTGCAAATAGAGCTGTAGAATTAGCAATACAACGCGGATGTAGTTTTGTCCATTTAAGTACCATGGATTTTAAAGCTAGACCTTTCTATGAAAAATTAGGTTTTGAGGTAGAATATATGAGAGAGGGTTACCACCAGAATTCAATCATGTATTATTGAAAAAAACAATTATAAATAAAAGATAAATATGAATTTAAAAATTGGTATAGTAGGTCTGCCTAATGTTGGGAAATCTACGTTATTTAATGCTCTAACAGCCAGTTGTAGTGCTCAGGCAGCTAATTATCCTTTTTGTACTATTGAGCCAAATACTGGCACGGTGTCAGTGCCTGACGAAAGGCTAGAGATACTAGCCAAATCAGTAGGTTCTGCTAAGATTATACCTTCTTATATAGAATTTGTTGACATAGCAGGACTCGTTGAAGGTGCGAGTAAAGGGGAGGGACTCGGTAATAAATTTTTATCTCATATTAGAGAAGTCGATGCTATAGTGCATGTTCTAAGATGTTTCGAAGATGACAACGTTACTCACGTACATGGGCAGGTTAATCCTCTCTATGACGCTGAGATAATTGAAACAGAACTTATAATCGCAGACTTAGAATCCGTAGAGCGCCGAATTGCTAATGCTGGAAAAAAAATAAAAGCTGGTGATAAAACTCTCAAAAATCAGATGGAGTTGCTAGAAGATATTAAGATCGTTCTTGGAAAAGGTAACCCAGCCAGAGAACTGGTTAATGATAAAAATAGGAAAGAAATAAGCTCATTACAATTATTGACATCAAAGCCTATTCTATATGTATGTAACGTTTTAGAAAAAGATGCAGCTAATGGCAATAGTTTGACGGAGGTCATCGCTAAAAAAGCTTCGGAAGAAAGGACTGAATATATAATAATTTCTTCAAAAATCGAAGCAGAAATTTCTTTATTAAGTAGAGATGAAGAAAAGAGAGAATTCTTAAGTAGTATTGATCTTAAAGAAACTGGACTTAGTCAGCTTATTAGAGCTGGATATAAGCTCCTTAACTTAAAAAGCTTTTTTACGATAGGCCCCAAGGAAGCTCACAGCTGGACTTTTGGAGCAGGCACTCTAGCTCCTCAAGGAGCTGGGATTATTCATACCGATTTTGAGAAAGGATTCATAAGAGCAGAAATCATATCTTATAACGATTATATTGCTGCAGGAAGCGAAGCCAAGGTCAAAGAGATTGGAAAAATGCGTCTAGAGGGCAAGGAATATGAAATCCAGGATGGCGATGTAGTGCATTTCAGATTTAATATATAGATATGAAAATCGTTGGGAAAGCCCCAATCTGGATTCTGCTTTGTCTATTTAGTCTCTCAAGTGCTACTGAAACTTCCTGTTCGTCAGCTATGCCAGAAATTGCCAAATATTTCGCCGTACCTGAAGGTTTCGTTCAATTATCTTCAACCATATATTTTTTTGGTTTTGCTTTAGGTATTTTGTCTCTAGGCAGAATATCAGATATATTTGGTAGAAAACCAGTGATTCTGTTTGGTATAGGGTTATATGTTGCCTCTTCTTCTATAATCATTTTCGTAAGTAATGTTAAGCTCTTGTTTTTTTTGCGCTTTACTCAAGCCTTTGGCGCAAGTGTAGGTTCAGTTATAGGACAAGCAATAGCCAGAGATTCTTATCAAGGAAAGGAACTATCTCATGTATATGCGAGTATATCAATGGGTCTTGCCTTAATACCTTCATTAAGTTCGACTTTTGGAGGTTATATAATAGAATATGGCAACTGGCGTTACATTTTTTTAGCTCTAAGCATGTGCTCAACTATTCTCATGATACTTTATTATAAATATTTACCAGAAACTAATCCTTATATAGGCGTAGCTAGAAATAATTATTTAATCATTATCGGAACAGTTCTTAGTGATAGAGTAGTGTTATTATATGCTTTTATTATTGGTGCATTTAATGGAATAGGATTCGGATTTTATATGGAAGCACCGTTCATTTTTATAAATAGAATACATATGAAGCCTTCAACATATGGAAAAATAACGTTTTTGTTAAGTATTGCTAGCGCGTTATGCGGAATAGTAAACAAAAATCTTGTACGTAATCACGTAGATAATAAAAAAATTATGGCTAGTGGGTTGATACTAAGCCTTAGCGGTTGTATTTTACTTGTGCCTGGATCTATATTTTTTATTGGAGTTGATACAAATAAATATCTAGCTACAGTTGCAATTTTCATACCTATGATGATGCATGCAATGGGTAGTAGCTTTTTTGTACCGCTAGCTTTAAGATACGCACTTGAGGATTATTCAAAGGTTACTGGTACAGCTGGATCAGTTTTTGGCTTTTCCTATTATATGGTAGTAGTTTTGATAAGTTTTACTATTGCTGAGTTACATAGCAATCAGTCGATGAATTTTGCTTTTCTTTTTTTGTTACTAAGTTTGTTATGTTCTTTATCATTTTATTTGATTCAAAAATGGCACCCTACAAGAAAGAGGAAGGAATTTAATTAGTTTTTTATATACTGATAATTTCATCGTACTGCACAAAATGTAACTAAGGGAAGATTAAAAAAGTTCTTAATTGAATCATGTGCCGTTATATTAGTTTTATCTAAAGTCTTTTTTAGTCTACGACTAATACATAGTTGCCTTATGGTTGCATATGATGGAGGGATATATAGCTAATCCTGGATAAAAATGTTAGGTACAAAAGTGTCTAAAAAGGGAATCAATGTCACAAGAATGTTTACGTCTTAAGTATTTAGCTATGTGCCCATTCATGCTTGATTGGATTAAGATCAGGGCTGTAAGGAGACAGATACCCAAGAATGTGACCTGCTGTTTTTATCTGTTCTTGCATTGTAGAACCCTTATGAAAAGCAGGGTTATCCATAACAATGACAGTTCCTTGCGGTAGCTTAGGTAATAGGTCTTGTTCAACCCAGCTGTTGAAGACTTCCGTATTAATAGTTTGATCAAATAAGCTTACCGTCAGTCA
>JBPBQH010000213.1:0-3818 GCA_050954685.1 Janthinobacterium lividum
CTGTCGAGATTTTTTCATCACATGAAGACCGAAGATTTCACCAAAACAAGTAAAATCTTTGTAGCCTTATTTGCGGTTATAATTCCAGTAATATTAATTATCAAACAACCTGATCTCGGAACCGGTCTTATATTATTAATAGTTGCGATAATTATGTTTTTCAGTAGTGGTATACAAGTATGGAAATTTATCGTATTTGCTACTGGTGTGGTATTTTGCCTTCCTATAATATGGCATATGATGTACGAATACCAACGCAAGAGAGTATTGATGTTTTTAAATCCAGAGCAAGATCCTCTTGGAGCTGGGTATAATATTATCCAGTCAAAAATAGCTATAGGATCTGGTGGGCTATTTGGCAAAGGTCTAACTAAGGGCACCCAGAGTCATCTAGATTTTTTACCAGAGCATCAAACTGACTTTATCTTCGCAAGCTTAGCAGAAGAGCTAGGTTTTGTTGGTTGTTTATTTTTATTAATATTATATACGATGATAATTTTAATCTGCTTAGCTATAGCAATTAATTGTAAAAATATATTTGGTAAATTCGTCGTAATAGGTATGGCTTCAATCTTGTTTAGTCACGTTTTTATAAATATAGCGATGGTTATGGGGCTATTACCAGTGGTTGGAGTCCCATTACCATTTATGTCGTATGGTGGTACTATGATGGCTTCAATGCTTGTAGGCATGGGTTTTGTAATGAATGTTGCTGTGCATAAAAGTACTAATCTAGTACGATAAAGTATTTTTTATATGAGACGGAATGCAAATATGCTAATGACAATAAGTAGTTTTTCTTGCAAGTTGATAAGAATTTGTATCCTACTATTAATAGTAATTTTTCCTTTGGTAAGCTTTAGAATCCATATACAAAGCGCAATTTTTCCAGCATTAGAGACTATTGTAATTTATTTTTTTTTAGAAAATATTAAAATGCGAAACTTTGGCGCTATATTGTGTGGCTTGTTTGTTGATCAAATTAGCCTAATGCCTACTGGATATAACTCTTTTTCACTCTTGTGCGGCAATATTTTTCTAAGATTTGTTAATAAAAGATTCTTAGTAAAGAGCTACAAAATTAACATAATCATTTTTGGAGGCTATATTTTGACGATATTTACCTCAAAATATCTGATCTTTGTCAGTCAAAATCATTATATTAAACCGTTGGGGATTATCCTGCAGCTTTTGACTACACTAGTGGCTTATCCTTTTTTAGAGTCATTATTAAGCAAGCTGTATTCAGCTAATAAAAAAACTTAAATAAATTATTGTCTATTAGATCTGAATTAAAAATGCTAAACAATGAAGCGACAAGGTTACAAGTAATCTCACGTAGAACTTTCCTAGTAGTAATGAGTAAGCTAGGCTTATTATCATTATTAGCTTCTCGAATGTTTTATATGCAGTTTGTAAAAAAAGACGAATATAAAACACTTTCAGATAAAAATCGTATTGCTATAGTCGCTGTAACTCCCATGAGAGGAGAAATATATGATGTTGAAGGTAATGCTTTAGTTTCTAATATTGCTAAGTTTAGATTATTATTCAATAAATTTGCTAACCGAGATTACCAAAAAGAATTGTTACTAATCTATGAGATACTTAACATTTCTGATGAACAACAATTATTCATCTCTAAGAGATGCATCAAAGCAGATTTGTACATGTCTATTGCGATAATAGATCAGTTAACTTGGCATCAAATATCAATATTTGAAGAAAATAAGCCGAATATATCCTCATTTTTTGTAGATACTTTTCAGAGCAGATTTTATCATAAAAATTTCTCGACAAGTCACTTGCTAGGATATATTGGCCAAGTCAGCAATGAAGAAATGAAAAATTTTAAAACGAAAAATAAGGAGTACAGTGTTGGCAAATCTGGACTGGAGAAATATTACGAAAAAGTACTAAGCGGTAATTTTGGCTACAAGCAGTTAGAAATAAACGCTTATGGTAAATACGTTAGAGAGATTTCAAGCAAACCAAGTTTATCCGGGGATAATTTATATCTAAATATTGACAGTGAATTACAAGAAAAGACTTGGCCCTATTTAAATAGAATGGGATGCTCCGCAATAGTAGTAGATTCTAGAAATGGAAATATATTGCTCTGCTCAAGTACACCAGGCTTTGAATCCAATAATTTTATTAAGTTATCTAGTAAATATTGGGATAGCTTGATTAATGATCCTTTTAAACCCCTAATTAATAAAACTATACAAAATAGCTATCCTCCAGGTTCTGCCTTCAAGCTGATTACTATATTAGCCGCACTAGAAGCTGGGTATTCGCCTACCAAAACTATAAATTGTATCGCAGGGGCCTCTGCGGCTGGAACTAATGGCTTTCGGTGTTGGAATAAGCATGGTCATGGAAAACTAGATATGTTTGGTGCCTTAAAGCACTCGTGCAACGCTTATATGTATGAAATATCGCGCTTAATAGGACCAGATAGAATAATATTGATGGCAGAAAAGTTTGGCTTTGGTACAAAAACGGGCATCGATCTACCAAATGAAGCAAAAGGTTTCGTTCCTAGCAGAAAATGGAAAAAGAGCAGATTCAAAGCAGAATGGACTCTTGGTGATACGTTTAATATTGCTATAGGGCAAGGCTATTTACTCGCTACTCCGATTCAATTAGCCAGATTTGGTGCAAGTATAGCCAATGGTGGAAAACTATATACTCCTTGTATTATGAAGCAAGAAAATACATGTAATGAGGTAAATATTAAGCCTGATTATATAGCAATTGTAAAGGAAGCAATGTATCAAGCCGTCAATACTCCAGGAGGCACAGCTTATTTAAGCAGAATTCCAAGACTGGGCTTTGAGTTAGCTGGAAAGACAGGTACGGCTCAAGTGCAATCAAAGTTACACAAAGATGATGACTTAAGTAGGGAGAGTATATCCTGGGAGAAACGAAATCATGCTAGTTTCGTCGGATTTGGTCCGTATAATAATCCTCGTTTTGCAATTGTAGTATATGTAGATCACGGGGGCGGGGGTGGTAGGGTAGCGGTACCTATTGCAAGCCGCATCATGAGCGATGTATTTGATAAATATTGTTAAAGAGTAACCAAGTTTTTTCTATATTTATTATAATATTCGCTAACAATAATTACAGCAAAACATATAATAGGAATTAACATAGAGATCGGAATCACAGAAATACTCTGAATATAGGCCTCTTTACTATAAATTCGAACATTGTCTATAACTTTATCATTATCGTGACTCTCGATAATTGCACTAATTGTCTTATGAAAAATGCTACCGAAAGCCATGACGACCATATTGCCTACTGCGGCAGCTATCCCACTTAATCTTTCAGGCACGTAAGCAGAAATTTTTGCTATGATTACAACTTGATACGCGCAAGATACTCCTATTAGCAGACATACTATATTAATATTCTTAATTGTACTGCTACCAAATAATAAATAAAGAAAGCATCCGCACATAGTAATTGCAGAAAAAAGAGTGATCATATAATGTGACTTAGTTTTATCTGCTATAAAGGGTAAAATAATGCAGCCTATGCACATTCCAGTTAATATCAATGATATGTTATTAGTTGCGCTAACACGATCAATGTTATATATCGACATTAAGGATGAGGTGCCCCAAGCGTCAGCAAATCCTTCTAGAGGTCCAACCATTAAGCCGGCTAATACGCTCACTATTATTAACTTGTAATTGCAAATAATTATTTTTATATCTTCCAGGATATTCTGATTATGTGTTCCATTAGGTATATTTGGGATCAAAAAAAACAATAAGAGAGCCAACCCAAGGCCTCCTATAACC
>JBPBQH010000174.1:0-3807 GCA_050954685.1 Janthinobacterium lividum
TCAACTTGGCAATATTCTTTTTTATAGTTATCGGAGCGATTAATATAATTAATATGTACCTTGCTGATAATATTCTTTCTGGAGATATTAATTCTTTCTACATAACTATTATCTCGAATTTTAGTCAATATATCAGATGTAACGCTACAAGGCCTCCTAAGACCTCGTTTAATAAAAGCTATTTTATTTCCTTGAGTAGTTTTAATATCAAAGAAGTTACTAATTCTTAGGATATTAATAGCATCGTTTGCAGACATAGATTTGTTAAAGGAAATTCCTTCAATGGAATCATCTAGGTCATTTACATCTACATTTGCTTGATTAATTTTACATCTATTTGATAATTCTAAGATAATTGCAGCAATATTAGCGGCACCAAATTTATTATTAACCCAATGACCCTTTTCCCATAAATATCCATCTCTCCAAATATTCATATGAGGCCACGCTGGATATGGTCTTGCATCCCAAGTCCATAGAAAAGTTCTTTCTATATATTCTTGGCTTTCCCAATAATTCATAAAAGCTTTTATTGCTTTTCTCTGAATAGAAAAATCAATTTCTCCTGTTGAATATTTTGGCATTCCTCCATCAACACAATAAGAGTCAAAAAAAACATTAGGTTGATTGGTTGCTTTATCTATTGACGGAAAACCAAACTCAGTAAACCAAATTTTTTTCATTCTGGGTTGCCACGCTGAGTTATTGCCATCAGGATTTTGATGAAAATTCTCCCACCAATATTCCAAGTTTTTCCAAGCATATGGTGCTTCAAGCGGTCTTTTTATTCCTGCCTGATCATAGTAATAATCATAGCCTTCTCCTGTTTTCCAGCCTTTTTCAATATCGGAAGTTAGAATCATAGAAGTTGTGCTTCTGGTAACTGGAAAGTAAGCATCAATTCCTATGAAATCTATGTTTGGCGATGACCATAAAGGATCTAGATTGTACCACCCGCCACTTGTATGATGATATTCTGACCAATCTGCAGCGTAAGTAATTAGAACTTGTGGTCCCATGATTCCTTTGACCGTTGCAGCAAGTTTTACTAACTCATCTACCGCTGGATATTGACTACCACGTCTTACGGCAGTTAGTCCTATAAGCTCTGAACCAATGACAAAAGCATCAACGTGATTTTTGACTAGATTGGCGTAATGTATTATAAAATTATTGTATCCTTCATCTTTGTTGAAAAAATTCTCTATATGTTCGGCACTTCCTGTCAAGTGGCCTCGCCAAGGCTTGCCCTCTACATCCAGAAAACACATAGGGTAGAACATAATTTTCAGATTACGGCTCTTAAGTTCCTCAAGATAGCGTAATATGCTATCGTCGTTTACACTACCGCCGTATTTAGGGTTGCCTTCTATGTCTCTAGAAATCAATTTAGCTGATGATCTTCTATAGTAGCCAACTTTCCATTCCTCAGAATATGTAATATTACTGTCATTAAATTCAACAGCGGGCTTAATCTTACAAAGAGACACATTTGTGCTATCGCCGAACCAGCAGACAACTGGAGATACCCATTCTATATTTTCACAAATCTGGAGAAGTTGGTTTAAGCTATGGACACTATCAGCTAGATCAGAATAATTATGCGAGTTAATTACATTCTTGGCTGTATCTTTGCCTGCTTGGTTTTTACTGAATTTATATTGAATTTTTGTGTCATATACATACTCCCCAGAACCTGGAATGATCACCATCGATTTAACTATATCTTCAACACAATTTGTATTAGCTATGTTAGCTTTTCTAATTATTTCAAAAGAAAAGACGGGAACATTCTGATCAAAATCACTAAGCGGAAGATCTTCAAAAACTATGTAAGCCAGGCCCCTATAAGCAGGGGCTTGACCTGGCAGACAATTAGCGATAATTAAAGGATCGGGCATTTGATCCTCCGACCCTTTATATAACCTGAATTTATAATCATCTAGGTTAATTATATTGTCGTTGGCCCAGACTCTTGCCACTTCTAATATTTCCCCTTCGCACAATGCAACTGCAAACGATAGATAATATTCACAAAGAGTAGTATGACGAATCGATCGAATATTACTATAATCTCTGAAATATTGTTGTTCTGATTGCGTATTTCTTAATTCTTTGATCTTACTAGCCCAAATAATTTTGCCATCTTGTTTCATCGAACCAAATATTAAAGCTATAGGATGACCGTATATTGCTCTAGTTACATTAAAGCTTTCTTTAAGATTTTTTAGACTATAATATTCGCGCGGTTGAAACTGCTCAGTGTTATTAGTTTTATCGCTTTCAACGTAGCTGCCAAGCATGCGTCCTGCGAACCTTCCTACGGAGGACAATATTCCTCCGCCAAAAGCATTACCAATTGCTCCACCAATAGCAGAAAAGATTTGTCCTAGCATAATATTAGTATCCTCTATAATTTTTGAGTAAGGAACCTATATTAACACTCTATTATATGTAGACTAAGGGACTGAAAATTATATATACTAAGAATTATACATTTTTAAATCAACTAAGCTGCAATATGAAGATAGTTACGAGATTTGCTCCATCGCCAACAGGTTACTTACATATAGGGGGTGCAAGAACAGCTTTATTTAATTATTTATTTGCTAAAGCTAATGGTGGAAGATTTTTGCTAAGAATTGAGGATACTGACAAAGAGCGCTTAAATGAAGATGCTATAGAAGCAATATTTGATGGCCTCAGATGGTTAAATATTGATTGGGAAGGCCAGGTGGTTTTCCAGTCAAAAAGGGAAGAGCGTCATAAAAATATTGTTGAAGAGCTTATTAAAAAAGATAAAGCATATTATTGCTTTGTTTCCCAGGATGAGATTGATCTTCAGCGAAATGTAGCCATAAGTGACAAGCGAAGTTTTATTTTTGAAAGTCCATGGCGAGATGCTGACCCTTTAACATATCCTAAGGACGTTAAATCTGTTGTACGTTTGAAAGTGCCTAAGAAAGGAGAAACTAAAATTCATGATGAACTACAGGGAGATATAATAATAGAGAATCAACATCTAGATGACATGATCTTGCTAAGGAGTGATGGTTCTCCTACATACATGTTGGCTGCCGTGGTTGATGATCACGATATGGAAATAACCTATATAATAAGAGGTGATGACCATCTAACTAACGCTACCAGACAAGCATTAATTTATAGAGCAATGGATTGGCAGGAACCAAGTTTAGTTCACATACCTCTAATACACAGTCAAGATGGAGCTAAACTATCTAAAAGACACGGAGCCTTAGGCATCGACGCCTATAGGAATATGGGGTACTTGCCAGAAGCAATATGTAACTATTTATTACGTCTGGGATGGTCTCATGGAAATGACGAAATAATAGGAAGATCAGAAGCCATAAATCTATTTACTCTTGACGGCTTGAATAGGGGGGCTTGTAGATTAGATTTTGCAAAAATGAATTCTCTAAATGCTCACTATCTCCGTAATCTAGATAATCAGCTACTCACTAATATGGTTGTAAAATATTTAGGAGATATTATCGAGGTAAAACAAGAATACAGAGTTAATATAGAGAAAGCCATGGATAGCATAAAGTTACGTGCTGAACGAATAAATGACTTAGCTGATTTAGCAAAGATATATATATGTGGATTTGATCCTCATTGGTCGAGCGAAGAGCAAAAAATACTAGAAGAGACGGACAAAAACTTGCTGATAAATGCAGCTCAGAGAATCCTAGAACTACCACAAGTAGATAAAAAATCTGTAGAACTAACTTTGAAGGATTTGGCCCGGGAAAGTAATATTAAAATTGGCCAATTGATGATTCC
>JBPBQH010000065.1:0-3658 GCA_050954685.1 Janthinobacterium lividum
CATTTATAGGAAGTTCTTGTGAATACTGCTCTAATAAATAGGATAGATCTTGTAAGCTTGCCGGCTTAAAAAAGAAGTCAGCCTTCCCACCAACCTTGAACCATGTTAGATGCTTAAGATCATAATCTTTTCTAATTTTGCCCTTGAGCATATTTAATTGGGCTACGTTAAACGCCATTTAGATTTCTCAATATATATATTGCCCCTTTTATATATTCAGCACAGCAATATTGATCCAAATTATATTCAACTTTTATAAATTATAAACGAAATATTTATTCTATTTTAGATAATTCTAGAGGTAGTTGGTTTGCCCAAGTCGAGATACTCCCTGCTCCCATCATTAATATTATATCTCCTTTTCTTGCAATCTTCTTAACTGCCTTAGTTATTTGATTAGGCGACAATATCAATTCGACTGGATGATTGGGGATACTTTCTTTTATTTTTTCAACTAATTTAGTACTAGTTATTCCATCAATCGCTGCTTCTCCTGCACTATAAATATCCATAATATATATAATATCAGCCTCGGCAAAGCAATTAGCAAACTCGTTAAACAAATACTTCAATCTCGAATATCTATGAGGTTGGAATATAGTTATTACTCTTCCATTCTGATGATTAGCTATCGAGCGAGCCGTATTTATTGTCGCAAGTACTTCTACTGGATGATGAGCATAATCGTCTATGATACTTGCTCCGTTAAACTCACCAGTTTTTGTGAATCTTCTCTTTACGCCATTAAAATTTTTAAAGCCATTCTTTATAGTTTTAATACCGAAATCTAATTCAATAGCTACAGTAATAGCCGCGAGTGCATTGAGAACATTATGACGACCTGGAACTGGAATATTTATTTGCTCAATCGTAGTCGAACCAATATTATTTGGTAAATTTATTTTGACATTAAAAATGGAGCAATTAATATCACATTGGATATCGAAAGCTCGTACATGTGCGTCTTGTGAATCGACTCCATATGTTAAAATCTTTCGCTCAGTTATATCTTTCACTAACTCTCTTACTGTCGGATGATCAATACATACAACAGCAAATCCATAAAAAGGTAAGTTAGTGATAAAACTTTTAAATGCATTTATTAGACTATCAAAACTTTTATAAAAATCTATATGCTCGGGGTCTATATTAGTTATAACCGCGATAGTTGAAGGAATATTAATAAAGGTCGCATCTGATTCATCAGCTTCAGCTATCAGATAGTCTCCTGAGCCAATATATGCATTAGTCGATTTATTATTAATTATACCACCATTTATGACTGTTGGATTCAAGCCAAATGCTTCAAATAGGCAAGCCATGAGTGAGGTTGTAGTAGTTTTTCCATGGGATCCTGAGATTGCCACTGAAGATTTTAATCTCATTAATTCTGCTAGCATCTCAGCCCTTCTTATGACTGGTATTTTTTTTTGTAAAGCTGCTATTACTTCAACATTTTCTTTCTTGACATCTGAAGATATTACTACATAAGAAACGCTTTTGATATTTTCTACAGAATGACCCTGATAGATAGTAATGCCACATTTACTCAATCTTTGTGTATTATAATTTTCAACTAAATCTGATCCTTGAACTTTATAACCAAGATTATGCATTACTTCAGCAATTCCACTCATTCCAATACCGCCAATTCCTATGAAATGGATCGTATCTAATGTTCCATTAATTCTTTTTCTTTCAAATAATGACATATAAGGTTCGTTACAAATAAAATATCTAAGTAAATTATTATCAAACTTACCTTTTTGCAACAACAACTAATTTAGGAGGATTGTTTTCCAAATCTACACGACATAAGTTCTATAATCTCTAAGAAATTTGGTTTATTTAGCGCCAATGCTAATTACGCTAAATGCAATAGCAACTGGATAGTCATCAGATATAGATAAGTGAATCATCACGTTATTATAATTAGTTATTATCTTTATTTTTTCTTCGTCTATTTCAACGTAAGGTTTACCAAGCTTGTCATTAAGTATAGATATATCCTTGAGTGCTAACTTCGCAGAGATCCCTGTACCAAACGCTTTACAGATGGCTTCTTTTGCTGCAAATCTTTTGGATAGAAAATTAATCTTTTTGAACGAAGGTAAAGAGTCAAATTTTTCTAATTCTTTTTTTGCTAATATTTTTCTTTTAAATGCGTCGCCGTAATTCTTGAAGATTTTTTCAATTCTTTTAATTTGAACTACATCAGTACCTATACCAATTATCATTCTTGATATCTTTTGACATAATGAATTTTTTTCTTAGCTTTTAAGGAATTGATTATCTTATCAATTACTTGCGAGTCAAATACTTCAATATCTAAAATTGTTTCGAAAAAATCCTCGCTACGATTAGTAACTTTCACATTAATTATGTTACCTTGTTTATCAGCTATCTCAGAAGTAAGTACAGCAAGACTTCCAGGCTCGTGAAGCATAATTACTTTTAAACGACAAACTAGAGGCACTTTAGACTTGTCGCTGTCCCACGCTAGGTCTAAGATTTTTGAAGGATGCGCTGAAAAATTGGCAAGCATTTCACAATATGAAATATGAATAGTTATACCACTTCCTGTATGCATAATGCCTACTATTTTATCACCAGGTAGCGGATAACAGCAAGAAGCAAAATGGATAGCCATTCCGGAAATTAATCCTTTAATTGGTACCGCATTGTTGCTCAAATTATGTCCATAATTAACTGAATCTAGTCTTTTATCTTTCCTGAAATTTAATAATGAAAAAGTTGATTCGACTTTACTTTTCTTTATATCTATTTGCTGAGTCACTTCTTCACGTGTAATCGTTCCTTCACCGACTGAATATAGCAAGTCATTGATAGATCTCTTGTTAAAAAAAGTTGCAGCATGTCTAAGAGCTAGATCTATACCCTCTGAACCTAAAGCTTCTAAAGCCTTTTCAATTATGACTCTACCTAACTTTATATATTCTCCTTTTTGTCTGCTACGAATGAATCTTCTTATTTCAGAACGAGCCTTACCGGTAATAACGAATTTTTCCCAAGCCGAAGAGGGACTTTGGTTTTTTGAAATTATGATTTCTACTTGGTCACCGTTTTTCAAAATTGATCTTAAAGGAATAACCCTGCCATTTACCTTAGCTCCAACACAATGATGACCAACATCAGAGTGGACAGCATATGCAAAGTCAATTGGAGTAGCACCTCGGGGAAGAGCTATGAGATTACCTTTAGTAGTAAAACAAAAAACTTGGTCGTAATACATTGCAAGTTTAGTGTTTTGAAAAAATTCTTCGGGATCACCCGCTTGCTCCAAAATAGCTAATAGCTCACGGATCCATCTATATTGCTTCCCATCAGCTAATTCAGAATATTTTTGCTTATATCGCCAATGAGCTGCAACTCCCAGCTCTGCAATTTCATGCATTTCTTTAGTACGAATCTGAATTTCGATTTTTTGTTGTAGAGGACCTATAATTACAGTATGTATGGATTGATATCCATTATTTTTTGGCGTACTTATGAAATCTTGGAAATTTTCAGGAACCATTTTATATTTTATGTGAACTAATCCAAGGACTTGGTAACATTGAGGTATCTTATCAACTATTACTCTAAATGCAATTATATCGTATAATTGATCAAGTCCTGCATTCTTTTGCTGCATCTT
>JBPBQH010000126.1:0-3604 GCA_050954685.1 Janthinobacterium lividum
TTTCTCTATTCTAAACGTCTTGATAAGTGTGTTTATGCAACTTAAAGCTATAGGATGACTATAATTGAGCATTACTACGGCAATAAGAAGCTGACGAGCGTCGCTACCCACGCTAAATGGTACAAGAACTACCACTATTGTAGGTACACATAAGTTCATCATAATGAGAGTTTTACCTCTTTGATCTTGGAATTTCTTCGACATAATAATACCTAAAATCAAATATAAAGGACTGAAAAATATCCAACATCTCAAGCTAGTGAAGTATGAGAAACAAGACAAAAATTTTGTTAGTTTTTTTCCTACAGCAGGGTAGTCTAGTTCCGTAGGCCAGGTATTTAGCCATGCCCGTGCATAAAAAGTATTTTTAAATTGTCTTAGTCTTTGCTTGATATAGGATTTTGGATATTTGATTACTGTCTGAAACCATAAATTGTAAAGTTCCTTTAATTCATCGTTGTTATTAGTTGCAACGAAAACTTTTGTTTTGCCATAGAACAAAGAGTCGATACTGTAATGATTAAATACCTTTTTCATCCTATTAAAATCATACACTTCACTTTTTAAAGTGAAATTAGGCACAATTTCTTTATTTTCTTCAGTAGATATCGCAGCCAAATCATAAAACTTTACAAGTTGCCAGCTATTAGACTCATTGTTTTTAACAAGTAAGTTATTAGCAAATGTTTGACAGAAATAAATTAAACAAAAGGTAGCTATTGCTAGTGACAATTTTTTATAAAAATTGTCACTACTCATGATACTAGCAAACCACCAACTTAAGATGGGCAAAACGAATCTAGCTTGGTATTTTACTGCCGTTCCGTAAAATAAAAATAGTAAGAAAAGGCTAATACGAAGAGGGGTAAATTTTTCTTGTTTTGTCGAAAAACGTGCAAGCATCGAAGCTACAAAAAGATAGCTATAAGCGAATGACACATCCTTTAATATAAGGAATGAATAAAATAGTATCCAAGGCAAAAGAGGTAGCAACAAATATATAATACTTAAATTATACTTTCTTTCTGTTTCAGCGGCCTTGCTTTGTTCTAACATTTTGTAAAAATTAAAAGATGCAGCCCATAAGAGAACTAGATGAAAAATAAACATAGCAGCGGGATGTAGCCATATCTTCATCATTATCGACCACCAAAATGTCATCATAGACGGATGATGTGATTCAAATGCTCCATTAATAGCCTGTTTGAATTGATCGCAACTATCAGGAAAAAGATTTCCAGGATAAAGTAGGTACAAATTTAACAAAAATGCAAAAATAATATACAAAAGCAGAAATTTTTTTGTTATAGGTTTTTTTAGTTTCATATGCTATAGATCAGATAATCTAGTAATCATACTTAACAGATGCATCGAGCCTATTCAATATGAAACTCAAACTTATATTCTCTTTTATAGCGTTATTAATAGTTCTCATAGGTGGCCTTTCTATCCGAAACAATAGCCCAATAGTACCAGATGAAGAATTACTTAAAGACGTTACGGTCCTTACGTCTTCTTATGACGGCTATTCGGAATTATGGAGGCCGCACTATGAATTACTATTTAAAAACTGGCCCAGTCTAAAGGAAGAACACGATTTTATTCCTGTAATGCTAATTACTAATGAATTAAAATATGAAGACTCAAGGGTTATGAGCCTTAGTGTCGGAACAGATACTACTTGGTCTAAAAACTTACTTAAAGCACTTGAATCTGTAAAAACAAAATATACTTTTCTCTTATTTGATGACTATATAATTAGTACTCCTGTAGACGAGAAAAGATTTATTGAGTTACTTACCTTACTTGAAGAGACTAGTGGAGCATATATAGAAGTAATAATAGATGAAGGACAATTTTCATATGGGCACGAAAAGCACAAAAAATTCGTTACCGGAATTGAAAGCGTAATTTATCGCAGTAAGGGATCCGCTTGTAGAAATAGCCTGCAAGCTAGTATTTGGAATACTGAAGAACTAAGAAAATTAATAGATCCTAAAGAATCAGCGTGAGATTTTGAAATCATAGGTAACGCACGAACACAGAATAATTCTAAACCGTTTTATATGGTTACCAAAAAGCCAGTGCTTAAATACTTCAACGCTGTTGCAAAAAGAGTATATGAAAAAGATGCAATAGACTATATTAATTCTGTAGGGATCGAGTTTAGTCCTACGAAGCTCCCGATTAAAACACATGAAGAAATTATAGAATATCTTAAGACTGAGGAAGCTAGAAAATTGCTAAATCCTTCTTGGAAGAATAATTAATTTGATAATTACTAATTTTAATCAACTACAATTCTCTTCTTTAAGTCTTAGAGGAACCAAGTATGCATTGTATTTGAAAAGGCCCCATAATTTTGTTTTCGCAAGAAAGAATATATACTGTTTTCTAAGGTCTTGTCATAATCAATATCTTTAGTCCAAGTTTCTACTGCGATCACTTCGGGGCGATAAATATTCCAATCGTTCGATGATAAAACTTGTAAATCAAAACCTTCGACGTCCACATTTAATAAATTAATATTTTGAGAATTAATGTACTGAATCTAGGGCGTGTCATCAATTAAGGAGGATGATGGATAGCGCTAAGGAAATTAGTAGCGGTTTTATCATAACGAGTTGCGATAGCTTTATACTGTTTGAGTTTAGCAAAGAAATTCTCAATTAAATGTCTACATCTATATAGATAGCAATCATGGATGATAGTATTACGTCTTCTCTTTTTCGAAGGTATGACAATAATACAACCAGCGGCTTGAAGCTTATCACGCATACGTTTGTCAGCATCATACGCTTGTATCAGCAATAACCGCTTTAGATAAAGTAAGCTTAGTCATTAGAGCATCTGCTCCTACTAGTTCATGTCTTTGTCCAGCAGTCAGATGCAAGGCAGTAGGATTACCAAGCGCATCACATATCGCCTGAATTTTTGTGCTCAGTCCGCCCTTACTTCACCCGATCGCTTCATCGCACCCCAAATCTTTTTTTAGCTCCAGCACTATGCTGATCAGCTCTGACAATTGTTGAGTCAATCATTCCATACTCATTATCAGCGTCACAAGCTAAAGCTTCACATAACCTTTGCCATA
Organism: Janthinobacterium lividum; assembly: GCA_050954685.1. Classification (GTDB taxonomy): domain Bacteria; phylum Pseudomonadota; class Alphaproteobacteria; order Rickettsiales; family Rickettsiaceae; genus JBPBQH01. The sequence continues at coordinate 3,095 of JBPBQH010000126.1, forward strand.
CCAGTGATTTACCCCACCTACTATGGCCTAAATGAATTACCCTATAATCGCCAGAGCGCTCAGGTAAATCTCGCCATGCTATTCCTGCTCTGTATCCATATAGTACTGTACTGCTTCTACAAAAAGCTGATTGTCCTTCGCAGTAAACCCCTACGTGGCCCGCTGTACCAGCCAATAAGTTCTTTATCCTATCCCATTGATCATCTCTTAATGCATAGCGCCATATATAAATAAACTTTTTGATTTAAAACTATTATAGCCTCATTTTTAAATCTTTCCTAATTGATGACCTACCCTAGCTTTCAGTCATATATGTAATGGATTTACTCATTGTCAAATTGCAAATTTGATGTTACATCTTCACACATCGTCATCATCGATATGCTGTTTCTCATAATTTTCATGACGCTCTTGAGCTTCTATACAAAGAGTAGCAACTGGTCTAGCAAGTAACCTTCTTAGACCGATATCTTCTCCTGTATCTTCGCAATATCCGTAATCATTTCGTTC
>JBPBQH010000127.1:0-3478 GCA_050954685.1 Janthinobacterium lividum
TAATGAAAATTATACTTTGTGGCTAATCATTATTTCAAGCTCGCTATATGCTTCTTTAAGTGTTTCTATATCTGAAGACCTAAGAACTAGTGTTGTGCCATACTCGTTCTCATTTTCAAATGGATAACTGCCAATTTGAACTTGAGGATATTTATCTTGTAAGTTCGTTAGCTCAAAAGCTATTAAACTCTCCGCGATCGTTGCATCTATACTCATGCTTATAACCGGCTTGCCTTGTCTAAGGGTTGGCAATATAATATCGAACATAGCTTGCATGATATTGGGCACTCCTGCCATTACATATACATTATTTATGACAAACCCTGGAGCCCCAGAGACTGGATTATTAATTAAAGTCGCTGTCTTAGGAATGTAAGCCATCTTCTCTCTAGCAGCATTCAGCTCAAGCCCCCGTCCGTCATAATATGTTTCGATAGATTTATATGCAGTGTCGTTAAGTTCTAGGGGAACATTAAATGTATCTGCTATAGCTTTAGATGTTATATCATCGTGGGTTGGGCCAATACCGCCAGTAGTGAAAATATAATCATAATCTTCGCTAATACTTCTTATTGTCTTGATTATTATATCCGCGTCGTCTGGGATTATAATAGATTTCATCAAGTCTATACCAGAAGTTGCTAATCCTTGTGCTATATATTGAGTGTTAGTATCTAGGGTTCTACCTGATAATATCTCGTTTCCGATGATAATTATTGCTGCTGTGGGATTAGACATTTTTAAAGCTCATAGATCATTATATTTTTTTGAAGTACGAACAATTTCTTATTGTTGTCAATGGGACTCATAGCTCAAACCCTATAGATATATGTTCTTTATAATATATTAGTTTTCCTAGCCAAAACATAGGAATTTAAAAATTTGTCTATATATAATCTTACTTACTAGACTTAAGGTACCGAGTTGCATACAGATATGAACTTTACTTCTACGCACTTGCTTAGCTCTTTATTATAAAATTGATTAATATAATTATTCTGCACTATAAATATAAGCCTTCCATAATTTTTTCTCGATTTCTATCTTGAAACTTCCCACTTTTTTTAGCTTTATAATTAATAGATTTGTTTGTTCAAATACCCCCCTTATAGCGGCTTTGTTGGCAGATTCACTATTCTCTACTTTGCCGCTAAGAAAATTCCAACAAGGCTGACTAAATAGTTGCTCTTCATAACCAGTAATCATTATACTGATTTTGAATTAGTACTCTCACAAATTGCGGAATAATACGAATTTCTTCATATTTTTTTATGTTAGTGGATATGGTTTTAACTCATTCGATATTTATAGAATTTTGGTTGGGCTTAGGCTTGGAAATTAAACAAGTATATCCTGAAAATTTTGATTTTGAGATATACTTGTTTAAGTTTAATTTTTTAGTCTTTTCTATTACCTAGGAATCTTAAGGCGTATAAGAACAAATTAATGAAGTCTAGATAAAGAGTGAAAGCTCCCATAATGGACATTTTTTGTCCGAGCTCGCCGCCACCAGAACTATAATACATTGCTTTTAGTTTCTGAGTATCCCAAGCTATAAGTCCAATAAATACCACAATTCCAATCAGTGAAGTAGCAAAGCTTATTGCAGCACTATGGAAAAACATATTAACCAGTGATGCTAACATTAGTCCCATAAGACCCATCACTATAAACGATCCCATAGAAGTCAAATCTCGCTCTGTAGTATAACCATATATACTCATACCACCAAAGGCTGAGGCAGTGATGAAGAAAGTTTTAGTAATAGATTCACCAGTATAGATTAGTCCCAAGTATGAAAGTGACATCCCTGTGAGAATAGAATAGACCCAAAATAATGTCTTAGTAGTTTCTACGCTCATTCTGCCAAATCCCATAAAGAAATATAATGCTATTCCTATAGGCGCTATGCTTATGATCGAGCTAAGGCCTGTGCTTCCTATAAACTCGCCATTGGAACCAATCTGGAACATTAATTTAGATATAGGTTCAAAATTTAAAGTAGCATAAGCAGCAGCGCCAGTCATCACTAAAGCCATAGTCATGTAATTGTAAATTTTTAGCATGTAGCTTCTTAAACCTTGATCGAAACTTTTGTTGCTACTCGCAAAAGCCTTAGTATTTGTATAGTTTATCATAGTAAATCACCTCTGCACTTTATTATGTAAGTTTCCGTACTTATAATATAATCGTATCAAACAACTTTTTCAAGACAATAAGCTCGCTATATAGTCTTTTAATACTAAGCTGAAATATTTAAGATATTAAGTGTTGAGTCGCCAAAATAAAGTAAACTCTGACTACTATTATTTTACGATAATAGCTGAAGCAAAGAGAAAAGCTCCCACATAGTTACTAATTTTGAAATTAGCAATAGATTTTATAGGGTTTCTTATATCTAGAGTTATAACTTGATAAAGCAGTAGGATTGTGCTTGCAAAAACACATAAATTAAAACTTGTGTTGTTAGCTACCATATAATTTGTACGATAATTAGCTATATAAAATAGGGTGATAAAAATTATATAACATAGGCCTATATAATATTTATATTTTCTATTTTTTAATAAAATCGATAATGATCTTACTCCGATCCTCTCATCATCTTCGATGTCGGCAAATCCATATATTGTATCAAAACCAATAGTCCAGAAGCAGCAGCCTACGTATATCATTGATGATTCTATTGAAATAGAATTTTTGACAGTCGCATAAGCTATTAAAACCCCCATATTAAAAGTAAAACCTAAAAATATTTGAGGAAAATATGTGATACGCTTCATTAAAGGATATAGGCCAGTCATGGTCACAGCTATCATGCACAAATAAATAGCTAATTCGGACAAACAAAGCATTATAGCTGCACCAGCTATTGATAAAATAGCTAATATAGTTAGTGCTAATTTAACTGAGATTTGTTTAGTTGCTAGTGGTCTTTCTTTAGTTCTGTGGACATGTATATCATACTTGCGATCGAAAATATCATTAACGATACAACCCGCACTCCTGACTACTATACTGCCAATAAAAAATAAGGGTAAAATTTTCAGCTCTTCAAGAGCATGGCTTTCTAAGAGAAGACCATAACAAGCAGGAAAAAAACATAATAAGTAACCCGTGGGCGATTCAATTCTAATTAGCTTTAAAATCAAGAAAAATTTGTTTAGCACTTGCACTTTTAATTTAATATATTTCTCATTGAAAATATAATAGAAAACCGTATCCTTCAAGGAATATAAACTTATAATAAATCATGATGGCTGATCTACCTAAGAATTATCATTTTAGTGAAAAAGAAGGCAAGTGGCAACGTTTTTGGCAAGAACAAAAAATCTATAAATGGGATAAGGACGCCCCAAGAGAGGACAGTTTCGTTGTCGATGCACCTCCTCCTACAGTATCAGGTCAATTACATATTGGTCACGTCTATAGTTACACTCAGACAGATTTTATAGTTCGCTTTCAAAGAATGATTGGT
>JBPBQH010000025.1:0-3461 GCA_050954685.1 Janthinobacterium lividum
TAAAAGCAGCTTTCGTACTCAATAGAGAAGCTATAAAAAAAATGATGAGCAATCGCTACGGACGCATTATTAATATTTCATCAGTCGTAGGAATATCTGGTAACCCAGGTCAAGCGAATTATTGTGCATCTAAGGCTGGCCTCATAGGAATGACTAAAGCTTTAGCTTATGAGGTAGCTTCAAGAGGTATAACTATTAATAATGTGGCACCTGGTTTTATAAAATCCAACATGACTGATAAATTAACTGATAGCCAAGTGGAAATCATAAAGCAAAAAATTCCTACCAAAATGTTAGGCATGCCAAGTGACATTGCTAATGCAGTAGCTTTTTTAGCCAGTAAGGAAACATCATATATAACAGGTCAAACTATTCACGTTAATGGTGGAATGTTGATGGTTTAATTTTTGTGTTTTTTAATCTAGCAATTAAATTATTTTTGTGTTAAAAGTTTGAAATCATCACGACTTGACTTGCCTAGTGTAAGTTACTTTATAACTATTTATGAGGTCTTATTATTATGAATGATATCGAACAGAAAATTATTAAAATTGCTGCAGAAGTTCTAAAAATAGATGCAAACAAAATTACCACCCAATCTAGTTTCGTCGATGACCTTGCAGCAGATAGCCTTGATCAAGTAGAACTTATGATGGCTATAGAAGCAGCTTTCGATTGCGATATTCCAGATGAAGAAGGAAATAAAATTGCTACTATCAATGACGCTATAAACTATGTTACTAAAAACTCTGAGCCGATACAATCTTAACTAATGTTAGACTAAATTTTTAAGCATAATTTTATGTCAGAGAAAAAAGTTGTAGTTACTGGAATAGGCCTAATTACTCCACTAGGAATAAGTGTGAATTCTACTTGGAGTAACATATTAGCGAGTAAATGTGGAATCAAAAAAGTTGATATTTTTAATACCGATAAATTTAATTGCAAGATAGCTGGCCTCGTTGATAGGAATCTTATTTCTGGCTTTAACCCTGAAAATTATATTGAACCCCGCGATGTCCGCAAAATGGATTTATTCATTCAGTTTGGCATCGCTGCAGCAACTCAAGCAATTGAAGATAGTGGATGGCTTCCTCAAAGTGAGGATGACCGCGATAGAACTGGAGTTCTGCTTGGCTCTGGGATAGGCGGACTTAAAATGATTGAAGAAACCTCAGTTAGCTATCATAACTCAACTAATAGCAAAGTAAGCCCCTATTTCATACCAGCATCCCTTATTAACTTACTTTCTGGTCATGTTTCGATAAAATATGGATTTTCTGGACCAAATCATGCAGTTAGCACCGCTTGCTCAACAGGTGCCCATGCTATAGGCGATGCAGCACGTCTGATTAAATATGGTGATGCTGATATTATAGTAGCAGGAGGAGCCGAAGCACCAATAACTCAAGTCGGTATGGCAGGCTTTGCCTCAGCTAGAGCCTTATCTACCAGTTATAATGATAGTCCAGAACAGGCATCGAGACCCTGGGATAATGGTCGAGATGGTTTTGTAATGGGTGAAGGCGCAGGAGTTGTGGTACTCGAAGAATATGAACACGCTAGAGCTAGAGGTGCTAAAATCTATGGCGAAATTGCAGGATATGGTTTAACTGGAGACGCTTATCACATAACTTCTCCACATCCAGATGGTAGAGGAGCATATCGAGCAATGGCTAACGCCCTCAAAGACGCTAAAGTTAACACCGACCAAATCGACTATATAAATGCTCACGGGACATCTACGCAGATTGGTGACCTAACTGAACTCTTAACTATACAAAAATTATTTCTAGATACTAATCCTAACCTTTCAATGTCTTCTACCAAATCTTCTATGGGACATTTGCTTGGAGCGACTGGAAGCGTGGAGCTGATACTTACGCTACTTGCTATAAGAGATCAGGTTGCACCACCGACTATAAATCTTCATAGCCCAATTAGCGAAGCTAAAATAGATCTAGTACCACTTGTGCCGAAGCAAAGAAAAATCGACTATGCACTATCTAATTCTTTTGGTTTTGGTGGAACAAACGCAAGTCTGCTTGTCAAAAGATATTTCTAAGACAGACCCATCATCAATTTTGAGATAATCAAATCTTCAAGCTACCAATGCTCTACACTGTTTTACCCTGACCCAACCAAAACTAGGTAAAGGATAAAAAATAATATTATCAGTTAAGGCTAGATATTATAAAGCTAAAAACAAAAAATTAAAAACTCATACAATCAAAGATCTGCCGCAAACAATATAAATTCTACCTTATAAATTTTTTTTAAAATAGCTGTCTTTTAAAGCTAGGAAAAAACACTCTATATTTATTAAGAATCAATTTAATCTGCATTTATGATATTAAAGGTCTTTTTTATGAGCTCTTATAACTAAATCAAAAAGTTTGACCTAGATTGTGTATCTCCAGAAGCATATTATCAATAAATATCGCAACTGTGGCAATATAAAAGCTGCTCCGAAAGCTAAGGCAGTACTTCCCACATGACGCTGATCCACGTTGATACAAGTATACTCAACTCTGTGCTACCACGACACTAGTATTTCTTATTCTCATCTATTGCTAGGGGATGGCAACCTGCAGTAATATGAAAATTTATTCTTGCTCCCTTTATATTTTGGTTTAGGATGAAGATTGTATGTTGCTCTAAGCGCGCTCAGTGATTCTGAAATAATCATCAATGTGTAGTATTTTTTTTGAGCCGAAAATAATGTTACATAAATTTCCGATAATAAAATTATGTTTCTGTCCTAACTCGTCTGCGTCAAAAATTACTTGTTCTTCATCATAAGCAATAGTAATATGAGCTCCTGTTGAGTTCATAGCAGAGAAATAGTCTAGCTTTTCTATTTTCCTACTATCAGATAATAATGGATGAAGTTTGTTTATAAAATCGCCGTTTATTTTTAGGAAGTAGTAGCTGCCGTTTTGCACTAAAACTCCAGATTTTGCTAGACTATCAGCTTTATATGTAAGCTTTAGATTACAGATTATCGCAATTGAAATAGATTCTGCATTCATGATTTTAAAATTACGATAATATTTTCATCCATGTAATTGAGTTTGAAGATATTCTCTATGAGAATAGAAATTTCCTAGCTAAACTCAATAAAAATTTGAATATATTTTACTTACACGGATCTAAAAAAGAGCATATCTTACCTATTAGCTCCAAAGGCACGTTCTCAAGTGCGTTGTCTGGCTGTTCCTGAAACCCATTATGAGCAACACCAATTACCCCAAAGAAATTAGTAGGGATCCTATTATCTAGACGTTGCAAATTTTCCAGCATATCAGTATTGCTATAATTTTTGTTAAAAATTAAACTTATTTTACTATCGCTGATAGAAGTGTATGGAGCAAAAGAATTAATTGAAGATTTGTATTTACAATAAGTCCGTAATAATGTTGGCGGTATTTCACTGCTATTAAGATGAGGAGCAAGGCTAA
>JBPBQH010000214.1:0-3449 GCA_050954685.1 Janthinobacterium lividum
GAAGTGGTAAATCTGCAAGAATAAGAGAAAAACTTCGTTATACGCCTAAGTGATATTTGTTATAATATTTTTAAATTAGTTCAGAAACTATAATTTATATTAAATATAGTTCTTCTTTTTTTAGACCTTTGCTATTCGAGTCTCGCCAAGTGCCTGTAATCATTATATTTGAGAAGATCAAGATTTTTCTGAAAACTTTTGTTGTTTAAGTAATAGGTAAGCAGCTCCTGGAGCCCTTTTTTATGCTTATCTAATTCTTGCCTTGATATATTAATTTCTGTAAGCTTAATATAGGGTCTAGAGCTAGATATCTTGACGTAGATTAGTCTATCAAAAGTACAACTAATACCAAACCCCCCCTCAATCAAAGTCAAGGCCTCTATAATTAACTGAGGAGATAACCCACCTAGAACTTCTGAACTAGCAGGAATGGTCCCAGTTTTGAAATCTAGAATTGTTCCAATACCTTGCTTATTTACTTCGATTCTATCTGCCACACATGTAATATCTATTTCTCTATCTGTAATTTTGATTTTCAATTTTCCCCTAAGTTCAGAGTGAATCGAAATATTACAAAGTCTTCTACTGTCATCGAATTTCACAAACTCTGGCGCAATAGTAGCAAGCTTAGCTTGCCATATTTTTTGCGTATAAGACGGAAGCGATTTATCTCTTAGCAATTCTGCGCCGAAATTTATTAAGCTTGCTGATTTATCGTGCCAGCTTTTGTCATAATTTTTAGTATAGCTTTCGATAGCTTTGTGAATAAAATTACCAAAATCTGATAATTTTGGTTCCACAGCTATGTTTTCTAGTTTTTTTAAGCCTAATATTTTTTTTGAATAGAAACTGTATGGACTACGTATTAATACTTCCACATCTGTAGCTGATATTATTGATGGAAAGGATAAGCTAGTAATATTATTAGTGGTACTTAGGGAAGGAAAACATATATCATTTTTTATAAAAGAATTTTTAGAACTAGAGTTAATAATCATATTTGGATTTGAATGGAGCAGTTTCATCACAAAGGATGAGCGTAGTGTATTAATACTTGCTTGTTTTGTGGATCTAGTTATTACGACTTTGGAATTATGTAAAAGTAAGTAAAAATTATACAGAGATGCTGATAATTTAATTTGATTTGTATTACATCCTAAGCTTTCTTGCGCTTTTCTATTTAACCACGGATTAACAAATGGAGCCTTAGGCCAACTTCCTTCGCTAAAATCGGCTAGTATTACTAAATCATACTTAGAGAATATTGCGTTTTCGGGCTTGCAAATTAATATTTCATATTTGTCAGAATGCGTATCGTATAATCTTGCTCCTGAAACAATATTCAGTAGTATATCTGGAAAATCTTCAGCATTATCTATAAAAAAATTAATTCTGTATTCTACTATTTCTGCAAAAAATTGTGATGTTTTTAGACCATAATCTAGTTGCCAAATGTGAGGACAAATTTTCTCAGCTACTGAGATAGATTTTTTTAGTAGGAAATCGAAACTTAAACTTTTTTTATTAGGTCTCACTTTTGGTAATAAAGGAACTGATATCTGTAACCACCAACCTTGTAATTGCTCATCCCCTGTAATGAGAATGATATTAGATATTTCTTCAAAGGAAGATACAAATCTATTCTTAGAGGACAGTAAATCTTCAAGAATTAATACATTATCGCAATTAATTATTGGATTCTTCAGCAGGATAAATAAATCAGTAAGACAAAATTTAATATATAGCACTTTACTTATACTCATTATCAACTGACATATATCAATAGCTAGCAAACTAACGCCCCACTCATCTTGAAAATGAAGGCCGTATTTATTCAAATAGTTTATATAGAACTCTTTAGGTCTTTCATTATTAATTACGATAGCAATTTTTTTCCCCTGATACTCCCTACATAAAAGGCCTATTTTTTCTGCTTCCTGAAATATATTTTCAAACTCAAAATATTCTATTTTGATGTTACTAGGTGCATTTTGCTCCATAGGAAAATTCTTGTTCGACAATAATTTGTCGAAATTATTGAAAGGAACTGGCAATTCACGAGTTGGCAACACTACAAAATCAGATAAGTTTTTGTCTAGTGCTTTTAAAAGTCTACCTAAACAATATAAAGGCTCATTGATTTCATTAGTACAATCTCTTAGTACTATATCGTTGAATTCAGGAATCGGAGGCAGTACTAAAAACCCTCTCTTTGATAATGCAATATTTTTCAGGAAATCCCAAGTTACTAAATTCTGGCCTAATATACCTGCAATTACTATATGACTTTCAGAATCACAAGTTAATCTCTCTATTTCTGCCTCAAGCATTTTAATATGATAAGTACTGTTTTCTGACTTATTCATTTTTTTCAGAGTATCTTGTATTTCATAATACGCATGACTTAAAAAACCATATATGAGCTGCCAGTGCTCAGCGTGTTCTGTAATGAATAAATTATTTAAATCTCGTATTGATATATGATTATAATTAAATTCATTGAATAAATTAATCAGCGACGAGGAGAACTTTAGAGATTGCAATATGTTTAATTCTAATTTACTAAATTTTTGGATAATGCTTGATAACAAGATTTTATGTTCGAGATAGCTGATATTATCAATGTCTTCAGAAGGCACTTTAAATGTTTCCTCACCTTCAGTAGAAATATCAGCAATAGGTACTATTACTGGTAAGAATGTATTACCTAGTTTTCTGACCAAAAATTCTTGCAAAATCGAACAATCTCTACCTGTTGGTAGTATAATTTTCAGGCTAAGCTTGTTAGTAAATTTATTCGTTACAAAATCTGCTAGAGTTAACAGAAAATCTTCGTAAGGCCTTACTCTATAGAGATTCATTAATAAATTAAAACCATATAATAAATAAATTTAGACAGTATTGATGTGATTAAGACTTTTGCAATTCCATAGTCAAAAAATCCCGCAAATACTTGAATGAACTTACCATAGTTAGGTAAAAAGGCTAATATCAATAAAAAAATATTATATTTCAGCAAGTACTTAACTACTAGGTTATTTCGACGCTGAGGGACGCAAGATACATAAGAAACTAATATTCTGGTTAGAACTTTACCTATTAAATAATTAGTACAAGTACTTACTAAGGCAGCAGCTATAACAATGAAAATCATATATTTTTTATTGTAACATCCTAAGAGATTCATAGTATAAATTACAAACTCTCCTTTAGGATTTAGAGCCAGATTCCCTACCAAACTATCTGTAAATAACAGTAAATATGATTCTACCTTATCCATTTTTCCTAGCGTCTTAAAATTATACTTATACTTGTAACTTAATATTTTTACTTTGTAATAAGTGCTACTTATTGACAATTAATATCGATGCTGCTAGCATCTGCCCCTTATTTTGTGTGGCGCAAAAGTACGAAATTGATATTATAAAATTATATCGTGATTAATACAA
>JBPBQH010000175.1:0-3431 GCA_050954685.1 Janthinobacterium lividum
ATAGTTTCAAAATAATCCCTTATACGGTGGCTAAGCCCTTCCCAGAAGTAGTGAGAGTTACATACGGCTTTATCAGGTAAGCAGCCAACTTTTTCTTTAATGGAACATCTAGTCATGATCAAATTCTCATCGACTGCATCAATTATATTGGCTATTTTTATTTCACTTGGTAAGTTACCGATAACGTACCCGCCGCCTGGGCCCCTTACAGAACGAACAATACCAGCTTTCTTAAGTTTTAAAAATATCTGTTCTAAATAGCTCGTAGAAATATTCTGGCTCTTTGAAATTTCCGCAAGCCTAATGGGTTTATCGAAAGACTTGAAAGCAATTTCTAAGATTGCCATTACAGCATACCTACCTTTTGTACTTAAGATCATAAAACTATTATGAAAATAAATGATCTACTTCTTACAATAGTTTACTAATTTAGTCAACTATTATGAAAATTATATTATCGAATATAAAAATTTCAGACTCTTAATCTTGCTTATCTATAATTATAACCCTATTAACAAAGCGTATACGTGGCGCTGTTCAGAGATAAGTATATTATAGGTTCTGCAAGCAGCAGGAGTAGACATTATTTCAGGAGAGACATTACGCTTGATAAATAAATGTACAGGAATTGACAAAGGTGAAATTACCTCCCTACCTGTACCTATCAATAATATCATATTTTCAGCTTCTTCCCTTTCAATTATTTTGATAATTTGTGAATAGCTATCTGAAGATTGAATATCATTATTAATTACCCATTTATTTACTGTATTTGCGGATAAAATAATGTTGCCTACAAAGAGCTGACTATTTACTTTAAAGCCGCTTATACCGTAACCACTTATCATATTAATATTTGGAGGAACTACAGGCGTTATATCCATGAACCTATAATATCCCCAAACTTTTTGGTTTATAATAATTTATCCAAAGATCTACTTGCAACTTTGTAATAACTATGGCTGCAAACATTGAGGATAAAATTCCTATAGTTAAAGTCACAGCAAAGCCCTTAATTGCTCCAACGCCAAAAATATATAACAAAAGTGCAGCTGCCAAAGTTGTAACATTTGAATCAACTATAGTTGCAAATGCTGTTTCAAAACCTTGTCTTATTGCATACAGATTTGAAGCACCTTTACTTAACTCTTCCTTGATGCGTTCGTAAATTAAAACATTAGCATCTACTGCCATTCCCATAGTTAATATAATGCCTGCAATACCAGGAAGAGTTAAAGTAGCTTGTATGAGCGATAGAAGGGCAAGAATATATAACATCGCTACGCCGAGGGCTATATTTGCAAAAAGACCTAGTATTCCATAGGATAAAAACATAAATATTGCTACTGCTGCAAAGCCTATTATACCCGCTTTCTTGCCCGATTCAATCGAGTCAGCACCAAGATTTGGACCAACAGTACGTTCTTCAATTATTTTTAAGGGCGCTGGAAGAGCCCCTGCTCTAAGCAATAAAGCAAGTTCATTTGCTGATTCTACAGAAAAGTTGCCAGATATTATACCACTGCCACCTAATATTGGCTCATTTATAACTGGCGCACTTAATAGCTTATTATCTAGGACTATAGCTAGTCTTTTACCAGAATTATTTTTAGTTATTTCACCAAATAGTTTTCCTCCTAAATTATTGAAGGAAAAAGCTACAACAGGCTGGGAATTCTGGTTAAAAGAGGCTTGCGCATTAGTTAATTGATCACCGCTAACTATAACTTTCTTTTTAATTACTAGATGATATTCTCCAGTTCCTTCATTATCTCCTTTAAGCAGCATCGTTCCAGCTGGAATCCGCCCTTTTGCTGACTCTTCCAAACTGGCATTTTCGTCGACTAAATGAAAAGTTAATTTGGCTGTTTTTCCAAGTATATTCTTTAGTTGAGATGGATCTTCCTCACCTGGTACTTGAAGTAATATATCTTTGTCACCTTGGCGCTGAATAATTGGTTCCTTTGTACCAGTACTATCAATTCTCATTCTTATAATTTCAATTGATTGCTCAACTACTTTACTTCTAAGATTTGCAAGACTTGACTCATCGTAACTAATTGAAACTATATTATCCTCTGCTTTTAATAAGAGATCCCTATCAGTTTTAATAATAATTTTTTTTACTTTACTAAAATCTTGAGCATCCCTTAGCTCGAATCGTACTAAGTTTTTATCAAAAATGAGGTTTTTGTATCCTATTTCTTTTTCTCTTAAATATTTTCTGATACTGTCACTTAAATTTTCCATTAAATCTTTGATATAACTGTCAAAATCGACATCTAGTAATAAATGAGAGCCACCTCGTAGGTCTAGCCCGAGGTTGATCTTGTTACTAGGTAACCAGCTCTTTTTAATATTGATGAAGTTTGGTGCAGCATAAATGAATGCTACTAACGTAAAAAGGATGGACAATATTATTTTCCATTTAGGAAGTTTTTGCACCTACACCACCCTTATTTTTTTTATTAGCTTTAGTGAGATCTTTATTCTCTTTACGACTTATAATATCAACTATAGCCGACTTCAAGATTTTCACCCTCACATTTTCGGCGATCTCTATTTCAATAGAATTATCAGCTCCCTCCACATTCGTAACTTTGCCAAAGAGCCCGCTAGTAGTTAGCACCTCCTCACCTTTTTTAACTCCACCAACTAGTGATACTTGTTGACGTCTACGATTTTCTTGAGGACGTATCAGAAAGAAATAGAATACAATAAATATTAGTACCATGGGTACCATACTAGTCCAGCCTGATAGAATTTGTTCAGGGGCTTGTGGTAATTCAGTAGTTTCTTGGATTTCTATCGTGTTTCCGTCAGCAAGCGCTGTTTCAAATAACATTTTATCTTTCTCCTTTAATTTTTTCTATTTAGCAACTAATTAATTATAATATCTCATACTAAATAATTTTCCTTATAATTTTCTTTAATTACATTATATATTGTGATCCTCTTCCTCAAGTTCTTTATTATATAGTTCGCAATATTCTCCTCTTAAAGCCAGAAGTTCGTTATGGCTTCCCTTCTCAATAATACTGCCCTCCTTCATTACTATTATCTCATCTACGGCAGTTACACTTGTAAGTCTATGGGTTATTACTAAAGTTGTCTTTCCTGATCGAAGTTTTTCAAGTGAGCCTAATACAGCTTGTTCAGAATTTAGATCTAGGGCACTGGAGGCCTCATCAAGAATCAATATTGGAGCATTCTTTAAAAATGCTCTTGCTATTGAGATTCTTTGTCTTTGCCCACCCGATAAAGTAGCTCCTTGCGAGCCTATCATAGTTTCGTACCCCTCGGGGAGCTGATTTATAAAACTATCTGCATCAGATAATCTTGCTGCTTCTTTAATTTCTTCAACTGTAGCTTCAGGCTTACCATAGCGTATATTTTCAGCGACAGTGGCATCGAATAATATAGTGTCCTGA
>JBPBQH010000066.1:0-3430 GCA_050954685.1 Janthinobacterium lividum
CCCTACTCTCGTGCAGCTCCCTAGTAAAAATTGTTTGATTGTCAGGAATAATGACGAGCAGCACCTCATAAATGGGAGAGGCGCTGCTGATTACTAAAAGCTATAAGGGCTGAGACCATTGCTAAAATCGGCGGCGGCAAACTTACCGGAGTTAGATATCAAACATCTCAAACTTAATTTGTTGATCTCCAAAGTCATTGGACTCTCGTTTCAACAAGGGTCTTATGATAGTATTATAAACATCTTTTACATCTTCAGAAAACATTACAGATATTTCAGAAACCTTGTTTTCGCCTAATTGATTAAAAGATGTTCCTATCTTCAGGCCCTGCATTTGGTCATGAAGCAGCAACCATCTATCATGAAATGGTGATTTTTTGAACTGGTTTGATACTGAAACATACTGACCTGCAGGAAATTCTTCAGCCGATATTTTTCTCCAAGCGTTGTTGAATGATGACTTGCCAAACTCGCCGCCTGCTTCGCAACTTGTCAATACACTGATAGTGCTTCCGTGGCACCAGCCTGATATATTCTTAATTGTATCGATATCTTTTTCCGAGAAATAAGGATCTATTAGATAGATTTCTTTAGAATCAGATGATCGCAGATGTTTAGCAATATATTCTATAGCTTCATCCCTACTTCCCTGCTTAACAATAAAAGTATTGTCAGTATAAGTGCTTGACAGGGTAATATCTTTATTTTTTTTATTTGATATACTTAGTATTAAACTCAGGCAAAAACTAGCGTTAGATGCTGTCGTTTCGAAAAAGGATGTGAACAATGACCGGTCACTAGTTAATTCCTTTGAGGCATTTTGAATAAAAAACTCATATAGTGGCATTGAATAAAATAATGAAGCGCGAGAAGCTTTATTAAGGATAGAAGAAGTCTGTGCGATATCACGAGAATGACGTGTGCCGGCATTTAATTGGCCTAACATTTTCCAAATAACCTTTGCCGTTTCTCTGTTATTGCGGATTGAATTGACTTTAGAATAATCCTTGAGAGTGCTACTCTCTGCTTCAAGCTTTACTAAATGCTTGTTTGCAGGCTCAGTCATTTGTATTCGAGCCGGATCACTATCTAAATCGGTGATTAATTTCTGTGCAAGCCCCTTGTCGTATTTATAAGTCAAATCAATTAGCTTGCGATACGTTGGAAACATTTCAGCTTCATCAAGTTTATATATGTCGCCATGTATTTGATTCAAACGCTGTTTAAATGTTTCAGGAGCAACCGCATATACAGTATCTAAAGCCGTCTCGTAACGCTGAATTTTTTCGCGTACAGATGTAATTTTGTCTGCTTCCTCAAATGCTTTGTTGATGAACTCTATCTTCTTCTTTTTGACACTACTCTCTGAAGATAATAAACTATAGATGTATGATCGGTCTGCTACATTGGGTACGTTGCTAACTCTTGGGTCTAAAGCATCGATTACCGATTGAGCAGCATAAGAAGATTGGACACTAAATTGTTCAATGGCTGCTTCTGCAACTATTGCGAAACCTTCGTGATTAACACCAGTATTTGGCTTTGGAAGCTTTTGTTTTATTAATGCTTGGAGCAAAGTAACTATATCACTTTTCTGAACCCTTGTAAACTTATCAATTGTTTTCTTTGAAATAGAGCATAAGTTGCTAATATGGTAATATAATAAATTATCATTTTCAACAAAGTTTAGCATTTCAATGTACTGTGTAGCATCGTTATGATTGAAATCTGGATTTCCATTATTCCCATCGAAAGGATCTACCTCGCTGCAGCCCGTTAAAATTGTGTAGCACACAGAGGAGACTATAGCTTCTCGATCCGCAGCAGATAACTCATTCATATGCAACTTTAATGTTGCTGGATGCACTGAATGTATAGCCGCAGCAGAAACCTTTAGAAGTTGAGAAAAATACACGTAATCTTTATTTGACTTGTATTTTTCAATTTGTGGCAATATTCTCTTCGTGACAATGTCATCAGTAACGTTTTTTACTCCTGTCAACGATAGCCTAGATGCAAGTTCTGCCCACAGAGAAATTTGAGTTATAATGGACGGTATTTGTATAATTAAAGCTCCAATTTTACTATAAGAATACTCTTTATCGTACTTAAAAAGGGCACAATAGGTTCTTACAACTAGTCTTATTGAGTCGACAGCGACCGCAGCATGAAAAGTGTTATTAATAATATTATCATTAGAAAGTCCTTCAGCAAAATTGAAGTATTCTTCTGCAATCTCAAGGTTTGATTCTGCGAGATCTGATGCAATTCTATAGCCTATTTCTGTGCGATGCCATGAAGTATCTATTTTGTTGTAAAATTTAGAAAGATGTTCGCTTAGTTTAGCAACAATCTTTCTATAATTGGGAATGACTCGGGAATCTTTAGGCGGTTTTTGAGATAGTATAAATATTGATTTCGTGAGGCAATAAGATTTTAAGTCGTTTTCGCTAATCTTCTCAATTAGCTTTGTTAAATTAAGTATCTTATCCCTATCGGCTACGTCAACCTCTTTCTTATCTATTGCAGCTTCAAACACACTTAGAACAGCCTTGCCATAAAAATCATCGCTTAATTTATCTATGCAGAGTTGTTTGATAATCGTAGTATCCCACTGCGATAAGGGTGCTTCCAAATAGACAGATAATGCTTTCAGCATAGCATTAGATCGCCTTTCGAGAGTATTTAACTTGTTTGCTATTTTCAACGAAAAGACAAAATCATGCTTAGCTAAGGTATCTAGCGCATCTGAAACTTCGACATATTGCTCAGCAACTAGAGCTAATAACTGGTCAACAACTATTTCAATATGAAGCTTGACGAAAGCTTCATCAATTTTGAAATCGCTTAGATCATACTTGAGGTTACTATTCTCAAGATTATGAACTAGTGCCATTATATGACATAATGAAGTTAGCTTGATAGAATGGTCATCCATCTTATCAATATACATGTATAGTTCATATGCTCTTTTACTGGCAGCTACTGTGTCGAATTTAAAGAGTGATTCAATTATTAAAGCCTGTAGTCTGATTTTGTCATCTGTCGGACTAGTTATAGATACTAGTAGTCCGTCTAAGCGGGAAACTATCAGGTCGACACTATCCTTGTTGTCAATTTCTACCAGTGGAAAGGCAATGTCCAGTAGTGTAGTTGTCGTGGGCTTTATTTTTATTGAATCCTTAACCAATAGGTCAAAAGCAAATTCAATAATTTTGTCAATGTTCTTAGCACGTGGATTTGCCTGAATCCAGCGTCGTAGCATGTATAGTCTATCCGAGATAATTTCTATTCTCTCTATAACTGATATGATGTTCTCTTCATCCACATCGCTAATACCATAGCCAATTGATTTGGCGAACTTTTCGACAAAATCATTACTTGTGTAATCTTTTCCGCTTACTTTAATTTACGAAGTGGCTAAGGCATT
>JBPBQH010000128.1:0-3424 GCA_050954685.1 Janthinobacterium lividum
AATAAATCCATTTTTGTGAATAAATCCATTTTTGTGAGGTTATCATGAATAATATTATAAATCTAAACGATATTAGGATTGCCAATCATCTACCATTCCTATTGATCGCAGGACCTTGTCAAATTGAAAGCTTAGATCATTCATTATTTTTAGCCCAACATTTAACCGAGATAACATCCAAACTGAATATACCCTTTATCTATAAATCTTCTTTTGATAAAGCTAATAGGACTTCAGCCGATAGTATAAGAGGAATTGGGATTGATGAGGGTCTTAAAATTCTATCTAAGGTCAAATCCGAGTTTGGATGTCATCTGACTACTGATGTTCATAACGAAGATCAATGTGCACCTGTCGCTGAAGTAGTAGATATATTACAAATTCCAGCTTTCCTATGTAGACAAACTGATCTTTTAAGATCAGCTGCTCTAACGAATAAAGTAGTTAACGTAAAAAAAGGTCAATTCCTAGCGCCGTGGGACATGGAAAATGTGCATGCAAAGCTTAAAAAATTTGGCGCTGAAAATATTATGTTAACTGAACGAGGCACTTGTTTTGGTTACAATAACTTGATCTCAGATATGAGAGCTTTAGCAATCATGGCAGAAACTAAAGCCCCGATTATCTTCGATGCTACTCATTCAGTACAGCAGCCTGGCGGGCTTGCAGAATCTAGCGGTGGAGAGAGAAAGTACGTTGAGCTTCTAGCTAGAGCTGCAATTAGTGTTGGCGTTGCAGGAATATTTATGGAGGTCCATCAGAATCCTGATAATGCACCTAGCGATGGTCCATGTATGATACAATTAAGTGATCTCGAATCAATTCTCTTAAAATTGAAGAAATATGATGAAATTACTAAATTAACTAATTGAATTTAAGCAAAAAACTGGACTTTCAGTCATGAATTTCTCGACCTCAAATTAACTAGCTTCTTTATCGTATATTACAAATATTTTCTTAAATAATGAAAACTTATTCCTGCTTGAAATCCACTTCTTGTAAATTCCAATTTAAATCCATTTTTTTCATAAAATTTCAAAGCTTGAAAGCTTAAAGTTTCGACAAATGCGAAAGTAAGGCCTGCATCTTTGCCAAACTTTAGTGCGCTATTCATTAATTGGCTACCGATTCCTTCATTGCGATAATTCTCTTTTATGAAGAAATACTTAATCCATAATGCACCAAAGAAAGTTAAGACACTGATTGTTCCAACTATTTCACCCTCATCATAAGCAGTAAAAGTTATTTGTTCACGCCCAATTCCATCAAAGCCTATACTATTTATAGCATGTTCGCTAAACCCTTGAAAAATAAAATTTCTGATAGTGTCAGTTAGGTGTATCTGCTGAATCTTGATCATAAATCCTACTTAGATATTGGCAATACTCTAATCTTTATAGTGATAATTGATAATTTTAACGACTTGCGATCATTTCATTATTATACAAGAAAATCAACTAGATTACATATAATACTACAAGCTTCGTTATAAATTGATAAGCTTTTATAGTTGAAGGATTGTCGGTAAATAATATAGCCTTCTTAGTTCATTTTCTTTTTGTGCTCAAGACCATCAAAGCCTATACATATTTGTAATAACAAGCGATTCATTTGACAGTCAATATTTTTAATCATCAATATTATTCACTGGGATTATTTGCTCTCAAATTTTTTAAGCTTATCTTCGTTATATAAGTTATTAGTAGTCATATAAAAGCTAATAGCTTCTTCCACTAAATTAGGTAAATTATCGCATTTCTTACCTTCTTGACCTAGCTTATAGGTCTGAGGGTTATTTTTCGGGGAGAGGATTACCAAATGATCATCTCTCATTAATCCGAGTAACTGATAAGTGCTTATATATGCTCTATTAGCTGGATAATTTATTATATCACTACCAATGAACTTAGAGTTATATGTAAAATTCAATAGGCCAAAAATAGTTGGAGCTATATCTATTTGGCTAGCTAAGTTATCTACTATACGAGGTTTAAATAATTTTGGCGCATATATCATTAGTGGTATATGATATTTATTTATGGGTAGCTCCGTCTTACCTGCACTAGATGCACAATGATCTGCAGTAATAATAATAATTGTATCTTCGAACCAGGGCTGCTTCTTGGCTTCTTGTATAAATTTACCTATAGAATAATCTGTATATTTAACTGCTGCGTATCTACCTGCTCCTGATAGTAGATTTATTCTACCTTCAGGAAAGGTATAAGGTCTGTGGTTTGAGGTAGTCATTATGAGAGAGAAGAAAGGCTTAGAGTTCTCGTAGCTATTATTGGCTACTTTAATAGATTTGAGCAGAATATCTTCATCTGCTACTCCCCAAATATTAGAGAAACTAATCTCTTCTTTAGCCAAGTCAGCACGATCTATGACATGGTATTGATTACTACTGAAGAAATTCTTTAGATTGTCAAAGTAACTAAAGCCACCATAGATAAAATTTACATCGTATCCTTGGTTTATAAATTCATTACTTATACCAAATAAATCGTGGTTTCTTGGGCGCCTTATTACAGATGAGCCAGGCATAGGAGGCATTGATAAACTTATAGCTTCAAGTCCCCTCACAGTTCTTGTGCCCGTAGCGTATAATTTAGTAAAAAATATACTCTCACTAGCTAACTTGTCCAAGTTACGAGTAATATCTGAGGTATTACCAAATTTACTCATAAATTCAGCACTAAGGCTTTCAACTGTTATTAGTATGACATTGTATTTCTTATTTTCCGTCTGGTTATTTTTTGCTGTAATTATTCTATCTATACTTTCAGGGTTTAAAAATTCTGTGTTATCTTGGCTTAGTCTAGAGCGCACGACTTCAAGAGCATGTAGCTTGTCAATTTTTGGATAAAACTTATTATAGTAAAGGCTATTGTCAACAAAAGCTATGACAAATTGATAAGGTCCGTTTTGGCTAAGTTCGTTAGCATATCTATTTGAACTAAAATTACTTCTCTCATAATTATAAAAGTGATTAATTAGCAAGCACATCATAGAAGATAAGATAATTTTAAATATCAATTTGGAATTAGTTTCATTATTACCTACTAGCACAAATTCCTTGAACATGAAACTTATCAAAACAGATAATGCAGTAATAGCTAAAATTATTTTATAGAACGGAAGGGATTCCTTTAAAGTACCTATAATTTCTTGAGTATAAATTAAATAATCTACAGCAATAAAATTATATCTAGTTCCAAATTCATCCCAAAAAGCTACTTCACTTAACAAGTTAAATAGTAATAGATTAATTACGATTAGTCGCCAAAAATGATTTATGTACTTTATTGATAAGGAGCTTGATAATTTATTAAACAATAGAATAAAAGCATATATTAGCGGCATCAAGTAGCATGAAGCGACTAAATCACTCAAAAACCCAATTGCAAATATTGAAGGTAAG
>JBPBQH010000067.1:0-3418 GCA_050954685.1 Janthinobacterium lividum
GTTGTCATTTTTGGTACTTGCGTATTAATCTATCTCTCTTATTTCAGTTCATTCTTTAAGTGGATCATTTAGTGCTAATTGCTGGCCTTAGTACAAGAATTTTTATCTCAACTCTACTTGCAAAAGACTATATTAGGGTCTTAAGGTGAGGATTATGCTAGAGTATCATAAATCATCTACACCTATAGTTCTCGAGCCCCATGAGGTGTTTAAGCTGCAATAGTAATGAATCTTTACTTAGCAGCACTTTGTCCGTGTAGAGAACGATGGACAAATTTTCCTTATAACATATCTGAAACAAAACAGATAAAACTAAACACCAAATGACCACTTAAAGATATGCTAAAAACTTGTGAGCTTTTAGCATAAATTCTTTCTATCACGATGTTACTTGAGCACTAATAGCTTAAAATATTTCTCTTCCGCAAAAATTTAGCTAAATAGCTCTAGAGTATCTATATAATGCTGCAAAACTGGTAAATATGATATTTATTCGATGTCAAAGTCAAAATATATTTCCAGAAAAGGTTCATTTTCTAAAGTATAGTGCCACCACTCTTCTTGGTATTCTTTAAAGCCATTTTCCTTCATCACGGTTCTTAGGTAGTTACGCAAGTCCAAATATTTCTTTTCAATCAGTTTACTATCATGATGAGAAGCTACACCGAATAAATCAAAAGATGTACCCATGTCAACCGTCCCGTCTTCGAGATAAGGGGCTAGATTTCCATCTAACAGTTTTCTATTATGAATTGTTATTTCCTTTAAAGCTGAGTCTGACCTTATCATAGTTACATCTACAGTACTCCCACGAGTGTGCCCTGACTTTTCGGCAACATACCCTAGTTTAAATACGTCATTCTTCGCGACATCAGGATAATATTTATTCTTATTAATTTGATCAGCCGAGTCCTCACTCCATTTTACAAACTGATCTACCGCCTTCTGGGGACGATATGCATCATACACTATTAATGAGTAGCCATTCGATAATAATTCTTTTTGAACCTTAGAGAGACTCTTAGCGGCTTCTTTCGTTAAAATAACTTTATTTGATTTATAACCATCAACTCGTCTGCCAATAAAGTTTTCACCAGAATAATAGCGCAAATTTTCAATTATTGTTGGATCAATATCTCTCAAATAGATGAATCCATTAGGGAGAGCTAGAGTAGGGTTAGTACAAAATATCTGTAGCATAAGAATTATGGTTGTTAATTTGGTGTTTGTGAAGAATAGTTTAGCCATCTTGTCATCTCTTAATTAAGTTTCAAATATTTACTCAAGAATAGTCTTTAAATAAAAATTATCTTGAATTAAGTAATATTTAATTTTTAAACTATAACCATTCTCTATACAACACTTTATCTAGCTAACGAGCCTGCGGGTTTGCGGGTTTAATTAATAATGCAAAGGCTTCTAAATCTTTTATATATCATAATATAATGTTTTAGATATTATCATGATTCTTATTCTTTAGAAGCAACCAGGAGAAGATAGATGCGAAATATTCTAGCATAAGTAATAAGTTATTTGAAAATACTCATATCTAAAATATTTCGCTAAAAGTTTCTTGTTCTAAGTAAAACTTTAAAAATTATACGTCAAATTAGTATTATTTTGAATCTACCCAAGAAATATTACCATCTTTGCGATAATACACTATATTGATTCTTCCATTCTTACTATTTTGGAACATTAAAGCTGGAAGATTCTTAAGGTCCATTACCATAACAGCTTCACTAACACTTAGAATTTCTACTTCTGTTGGCTTCTCGGCAATGATCATAGATGATGGTTCTATTTCACCTGATTCATCGTGACTTGATGGCGTCATGACATATTTAGTTGCCTCAATTGGAACTGCAGAAATTTTGACTTTGTTGTGACGATCTTTCAGCTTTGATTTATACTTACGTAGCTGCTTCTCTAAATTAGCTATCGCACCGTCAAAAGACGCATAAACTTCATCAGAAGTTTGCTGATGCTTTACTATAAGCTGTTTACCGCTATTATCATTAACTATAATGTCGCATCTATATTGGTTGTGCTCCTTAGAGAAATGAATGTTAGCGTTTAGTATGTCATCAAAATATTTTTTAATTACTTGAGTGAAGCGCTCTTTGACGTAAATTGGCAACGCCTCACCTTTATCCACGTGCTGCCCTGAGATTGATATTTGCATGAAACTTTCCTTATTTTGTTTTTATTCTTGCTGATAATAATTAGAGCATATTTGATTCATTTTCAAGCAAACTTAAAACTTATTAGCCGATTTCAATCTATCTTTGAGATCATTCCTCCATCTCGAAGATGGATCGAATCACTCTTTGTTGGGTCGTTCTTTGGCCTTGATCCCTTGTTCATAACTTTATTGCGATGTAATTTTATAATCTGTTTAGTAATTTTTACTACCAGGGAAGCCTCTATATCTGCATCGATACAAATAGATTTAAAATATTCGTTGTTACCGAAAATCCAGGTTTTAGCTTCTAACTCCCTTTTTTTAGCGACTCTGTCCTCTGAAACATTACTTGCATCAATGATGGCTTGAGTAATTATAGCTTTGCGTAAGCTAACATCAGGAGAAGTGTCAAACAATTTAAGACGTTCAAAAGGAGCTTGGAATTTTATTACATTAGACATTATATAACTCATAATTAATTAATTTAGTTTTGCATTTAACACTTTGTAGATCAATAAACCTGCAGTTACAGTTTATGAGAATAATAATTATTGAGGCTAGATCGAGTTAAGTGATAGCCAATAACCAATATAGTCTTTTTTTATGCAGTACTAAGACTCTTTCGTCATTTTTACGAAGCTTTTTATAGCTACATTTCACGAAATAATACATCGATATATTAATGACTTACGAAATGTATATCTACTCTAAGTTTAACTAACGAAAAAATCAAATAAACTATGTAGCATTTTTAAAGTTTTCGGGGCGAAAAATACTGTTTTTGTCTAATAATATTATATAGCTTAAGAGCTATTTACTTCTTTGAGATTAATGTGGATAAATCTATTATAATTTGAAATTTTTTAGAAAATGAAGTGGGGAATATAAGTATCAATCTACTGTATTTTGATATTAGTATTATTAAACTATGAATGAAATTCATTTCGACAAATAATATTAATCATTATAATCCTAGACATGAATTATTAGCTTAGAAACTTTGATAAAATAATTATGATAATAATTTATTATATAAATTATTAACTGACTTTACGAATTCATCGATGATAAGCAATTAGGCTATAATTATCTTATCTTATCTTGCGACGGCCTTTGAAGTTACTATTTGGCTTGATATGATTTTGAATAATTTCTGCTGGTTCCGTTACTGGTGATATTACTAGTTTCTTAGGCTTAGTAGCAACCTCAGAAGCATAATAAATAGCTGCAATA
>JBPBQH010000215.1:0-3412 GCA_050954685.1 Janthinobacterium lividum
GAAGGTCTTGAAGAAGGATTAGAGAAAGGTAAAGCTGAAGGCAAAATCGAAATTGCTAAAAGTCTCCTATCTCAAAACATAGAAATTGGTGTTATATCTTCTGCTACTGGTTTATCAGTTGAAGAAATTAAAAAGCTCAAATTCTCTATTTAGAGTTCTAGCAGTGAGCTAACCAAAACAAGATGATAAAATTGGTGGCCTAGCAGAGAGAGTAACATTTCACAATGCAGATAATGGCTTTTGTGCTATTAAGGTCAAAGTATTTGAATTAAGTATTAGTTAGAAAGAATCTCATCGACTGGTAGTGTGAACTTTTGTTCTAATTTCTTCTTTCATTCTTTCAAGGTATTTAGAAATAATTAGATTTATTCCTTCAGAAAGACAATCAATTTTATGTGAAAGATCTTGCCCGATTTTGTCATCATAAATTTTATTCTTGTATAGACATGTCACCTCTACTAACAAGAAACTATCTGAAATATTAGAAGCCAATTCATGCCAGCAAGTTTCGATTAACAAATCGATATCAATTTCAATTAGTTAGATATAAATACTATATCTCTAGCAACTAAATTACCTGCTGAAAAAATCAAAAAGTTAAAGAGATAGTTCATTTTATCTATCTTAATATGAAAACTATTGAGGTCTCCGGAACTAAAACTTATTTGTCTGAAATTGTTAGAGAAGGCGAAAAAGTTTGCTTAACAGACCGAGATAAGAGTTTATCCAGACAAATACATAAATTCTGATAAGGTATATAATAAAAATATAACTTAGGAAGAATAAATCACAACAGACTCCTCATTCGTAAAATTTTTCTATATACCCTTCATAAACTTGACCAGCAACTATTACGCTATCATCTTCAATTCTCATACTAGGATGTGAAGGTTGAATAAGAAATTCATTGTCATCAAAATATGAAATGAAACCTTTGTTAATTGCAGAATTAAATATTGCAGTATGAGACTGATTCATTGAATCCGGTCTAACTCCAATCACTTGGTCTCCTTTAAGCATTAGTGTAATTTGCGCAATAGTTGATATGGATTCTCCGGGCACTACAAAATAGTTACTATCTGATGCTTGAACCAAATATAAAAGTTGCTCATGGAAAGAAATCTTATTCCTAGTCTCTGCATCATTTTCAAAAGCAAAATTGAAAAATTGAAATTTGTTCTCAGGAATTTCTAGTGATTTTACAAAGTGCTTACTTACATCATCAACCGCGCTGCGTGGGTCCTCACCTTTCTTATATTCATGACTACAAGCTACTTCTCCAGTCTTAGGATCAAATTTCCCTGTTCTTGGACCGTTTTCTATAAGGACTTTATAATGCTTACCTACTTGTTTCCATAAATTTGTAACTTCTCGAGCTATTTTTTCTGCCGATTCCTTAGAAAAATATTTCATTTTGTTGTGCTCATCTGGAGCATCTCCAGGTAGCATTACAATAATATTGTCTCCAATTTTAGGTTTATTATCAATATGCCAATCTTCGTATGCAGCCTTTAATGTTTCAGCTGATGGGTTATTATTTGGTACAGCAAAGGTTAAGGTGTAATGAGCAAAAGATTCAATAATTGCTTTCTTACTGGCTGTATCTAGTTCTGTCTCAGGTATACCTACATGATCAATCGATAATTTTTTTGATAGTAAAGCATTATATTGATGAATACCACAATATACATAAGCATTTGTATCTATTTTTTCCGAAAGATTATCAAATGTCTGCAGGGCTTTTTCTCCAACAACAAGCATGATATAATTTTCTTTTGGTCCTTTTAGCTCCTTTAAAAAATTAGAATATTCTCTTGCTATTTCCTTATAATCCTTATTAGCATCAATTGTAATAGTTTGGGGAAGGCCATTTACTTTTTTTGCTAGCTCATTTGCCACTGAATTTGCGTGACTGACGTCTCCGACGTTTATCATGCTTGCTAGAATTAAGATTTTAATCATTTTTATTTCCCATGTTTAAATTTAATTATGGCTCATAGCAAAAATATTCAATCGAAGTTTGAAGATATAAACTTGTCTAAATAGTGAAGTATGATATAGGCGCATTTATTATATAAAAATAACGATTACTGTTGCAAATTATATCACTTCTAAGCTACCAGTGCAAGAACCAAAAGATAAAAAATAGGTACAATAGTCACCTAAATGACAATAGTTGAATTTACAATAATTAGTAGAACAGAAGCAAATAGTATAAAATATATTCACTGTACTAGGTACCCAGTTGTGCTTTGCCTTGTTATACTGCCGGCTCATCATGTTTAATCTCTACATCCAGAATTTCTTTACCACCAGAAAAATTCAATAGATTGTCTAATAAGCTAATTAAACTGTCCTTATTTTTTCCTATGTGAACAGCATTTAAAATGCTGTCTGCTTTTCTATGTGTGGTCATTATCTACATTTAAATCTTTGTCTAAATAGCCCACACTTTATTCTTCATTTTTAATGTTCCTATGTTTCAGTAACTTGTATTTTGCTATAATCAAATATATTTTTTAACTAATCGTTAAGCAACTTTAGCTTATATCCACAACATGAAGATATTAGTTTAGTAATTAAAGATTACTCCGAGGAAATCATAGAAGGTCTTAAGTGCTCTGATGCAGGCGTTAAAGCCTATAGTCTAATTAAGTCTTTAGTTTGTACTATATTACCTAAAGAGATAAAGGTAATAGTATGCAAAATACTGCAGAATGTTTACGAGATTAAGCCTGAGCTATTTGTACCAATAGAGTCTCTAGAACGTCAAACAATACAAGAAATGACAATGCAAGAGGACCAAGGGCAGCCAGTTAGTGAGGAGCCATTAGAAATATTAGAGCACCGTGATGATGATACAGCGGATTTGCCAGGCCTCTTAAGTAATCAGGATACTAGAGCTAGCTTAACTTCGGTTGATGAATATAATGCTCACAATCTATTGTTGAGTGGAGAGAATGCAGACTAACCTTCAGGGCAATTGTCCTGATAGTCTAATCGACACTATAGTTCTTTTACTAGCTAGCAGTATATGAAAAGGCAATAAAGGATTAGAGAAAGGAAAAGCTGAAGGCAAAATCGAAGGTTTGGAAGAAGGATTAGAGAAGGCAGAATCGAACAAAACGTCGAGATCGCCAAAAGTCCCTTATCTCAAAATATAGAAGCTGGTGTTATATCTTCTGCTACTGGTTTATCAGTTGAAGAAATTAAAAAGCTCAAATTCTCTATTTGAGTTCTAACAGTGAGCCAACCAAAACAAGATGATAAAATTGGTGACCTAGTAGAGAGTGACATTTTACAATCTAGATAATGGCTTTTGTATTATTAAGGTCAAAGTATTTGAATTAAGTATTAGTTAGAAAGAATCTCACCAACTGGTAGTGTGAATTTTTATTCTAATTTCTTCTTT
>JBPBQH010000068.1:0-3325 GCA_050954685.1 Janthinobacterium lividum
TAGATAACAAGACCAAAGTTTCAGATGTTATAGCAGAAGCAGCCAAAGAACTCGGGGCGCCAATAAAATTAGCTAGCTTCGTTAGATTCGAGCTTGGTGAAGGAATTGTTCTTGAAGAAAAAAACTTTGCTGATGAAGTGGCGTCAGTAATTAAAAATTCTTAATATAATATTCAGCTATTTTAGGTCAGACATAATCCTTCTGTCTGACCTAGATTTAGCACTACTACTATCTGCTTCCAATCCTAAGCCTTGTAAAAAATAATAAAGAACAAGTTTAAAAGTGTGAAGGCTTCATAGAACATAAATAATGCTTCAAAAATTAGCGCTGCCAATAGCGAACTAGGCGAAAATATATTGTTAAAAATCAATCTCTGACTTTCTATTATCTATTGTATCCTTATATCCTGGCAGATTAGCAACTAAAAGAAACTTAATAGAAGATAGTTACTATTTTACTTCTCTTGGTATATTTATGAAATAATATAAGGAGTATTATAGCTTAAATCATTACTGCTTTATTAAAAATTTAAGCTAGTTATTTTTAGTATAAGATATATGTAATATATATAATACTCATTATAAATGATAAGACTAGGAAGCAAAAGAGTAAAGAACTAATTATATAATAATTGTCTAATAATATCTTAGAAATTTGGTATTAAAAATCTAAAGAAATTTCTAAGGCTCTTTATTTTTGGCTAAAAGTCAGCTTCTAATTGACGTCTGAGAAAAATAGCACGTAGCTGCTAGATAGGCTAAAATAGTTTATTCGATTCCAAAAAGATTTGGTATAGACTTGGTCTGAGATGGAAAAATATATCACGAACTTGGGTTTGCTTCCGCTAAAATAAATCCTAATCTAAGCTCACAAGCTGTGATGAGTTCAATATTGTTCACTAATATAGTTATGATTTTATTAATTTTTTATAGGAATTATATTGATCTTATAATTAAACAAAAACTTCGAACATATCTTCCACCTGCATCGGGAGAGTGAATTTTCTGGCATTCCTCCGCTTTCTTATTTTTCTTACCGATCGTGTATTGCCCGAATATTTCTACAACCTCAGGATGAGATAGCTCATGTTCTATATTAACGAAAGCAAAAATATAACTTGCAAAAAAGCTACAAAATCATGTAAACATTAATCCTACTTTAAAAAACTTTAATGGTGATTTATATCTTATGCAAGAATACACTCTCTCAATAATTAAACCCGACATTACTGCAAGGAACCTCACAGGTAGAGTCAATTCCTATTTTGAGAATGCAGGACTAAAAATAGTAGCTCAAAAAATGGCTATTTTAACTAAAGAAAAGGCTGAAGCCTTCTATGCTGAACACAATAGCCGCCCTTTTTTTGGAAGCCTTATTGAATATATTACTTCAGGGCCAGTAGTACTCCAAGTACTTAAAGGGGAAGAGGCAGTAGCAAAAAACAGACAAATTATGGGTACAACCAACCCTGATAATGCAGATGAAGGTACTATCAGAAAAGATTTAGCCCAAAGTATCGAAGCTAATAGTGTTCATGGATCAGACAGTCTTGAGAGCGCAAAGAGGGAAATTGAACTCTTCTTTTCTCAAGATGAGATTGTCCAATAATCTGATTATATAGAAATATGTCTCAGTACGATGTCGTAGTTATAGGTGGAGGTCACGCTGGCTGCGAAGCAGCGGCAGCTAGCGCAAGGACTGGAGCTTATACTGCCCTTATAACTCTTCGTCCGCAAAACCTAGGGGAGATGTCTTGCAATCCAGCCATTGGAGGTATTGCTAAAGGAACTATTGTAAAAGAAATAGACGCTTTAGATGGCCTGATGGCTAGAGTTATAGATAAAGCTGGCATACATTTTAAAATGCTCAACGAAAGTAAGGGGCCAGCAGTCTGGGGGCCAAGAGCGCAAGCAGACCGAAGACTTTATCGCGAAGCAATGTTTGAAATTCTCTCAAATTACAATAATCTAGACCTAATATACGCATCAGTAGAAGATATTGAAATCGAAGATAATAAAGTTAAAGCAGTAGTTCTTAAAGACTCACAAAAAATCAAGTGTAAAAAAACTATATTAACTACCGGTACTTTTTTATCAGGTCTGATACATATTGGTCAAATAAAGACCCCTGGTGGTAGAGTAGGAGAACACCCTTCTTACGGTCTATCTAGAACTCTTAGAAATATTGGTTTTAACTTGGGTAGGCTTAAGACAGGTACGCCACCAAGGATAGATGGCAGGACTATAGATTATACTAAAGTTACAGAGCAGCCGGGAGATAAGATTCCAAGACCTTTTTCTGCTCTGACTGATGAGATAAAGGTTAAGCAAATTAACTGCTATATCACCAAAACTACTTCTGCTACTCATAATATTATACGTGACAATCTGGATAAATCAGCAATGTACTCGGGGCAAATTGAAGGAGTAGGGCCACGATATTGCCCTTCGATCGAGGACAAAATAGTTAGATTTAGTGCTAAAGAAAATCATCAAATTTTTCTAGAACCAGAAGGACTAGATGATTTTACAGTTTATCCTAATGGTATCTCAACTTCTTTGCCTGAAGATGTTCAACTAAAGATATTAAGGTCAATTCCAGGATTAGAAAATGCAGTAATGCTGAGGCCAGGATATGCAATTGAATATGATTATGTGGATCCAAGGGAGTTAAAAGCTACTCTAGAGACGAAAAAAATTAGTGGATTATATCTCGCTGGACAAATAAATGGTACTACAGGTTATGAAGAAGCTGGTGGACAAGGTTTAATTGCAGGTATTAATGCTGGCCTTGCTGCAAAGGATAAACCAAACTTTGTACTAACTAGAGCCGACGCTTATATTGGCGTTATGATTGACGACTTGATAAGTCACGGAGCTAGCGAACCCTATAGAATGTTTACTTCAAGATCAGAGTACAGAATAACTGTAAGAGCGGACAATGCAGATTTAAGACTGACACCACTAGGTATAGATCTAGGTATTATATCCGGGAGTAGAGCAATCGAGTTTAATAAAAAATTAAGCAATATTAAGTCAGCTCTAGCGCTTACAAATAATATATATTTGACAACTTCAAAGCTATCAAAATTAGGAATATCCATTTCGCAGGATGGGGTATCGAGATCGGCTTTTAACCTAATTGGCTTGCCAAACGTCGGCATAGATAAAATAGTTAATTTATTTCCAGAGTTAAGTAAGATAAACAAGTCGATTATGGAAATAATTCATATTGAATCTAAATATTCTTCATATCTCGACCGGCAAAGAGCAGATATTGAGCTATTCCGCATTGAAGAAAATCTCTCAATTCCTGAACAAATAGA
>JBPBQH010000216.1:0-3314 GCA_050954685.1 Janthinobacterium lividum
TAGACATAACGCAATAGTGTCCAACTTTTATTCATATGCTAAGGAAGGTCACCAGTTGTACGAACTATTTGCTGCTCAATCACAAAGCAAGGTCAAAGAGGATGCAACGGCACCAGAGGAAGCTCAAGAAAGGAATGAGCTGATAAAGTTCAAAGAGCGGTACGCTGCAATAGCAGAGAGTGACGGAGATGTTACAACTTTATGGGAAGAGCTTATCACTTATGCTGGTAAGTTACTTGATTGGTCAGAGGATAAAGTAACTGATATTAAAGTATTGAAGAATATTCCAGTCAATAAATCTACTGGAATTAAAAAAGAGCAGTATTCAACGATCAACGAACTAAAGAAGGCAGTACTGTTCCATAGCTTGTATCCGCAATACAAAGATATTGGTTTAGTAATTAAAGATTACTTTAAGGATATTATAGAAGGTCTTAAGTACTCTGGTGCAAGCGTTGAAGCCTATAATCTAATTAGATCGTTAGCTGGTACGATATTAGCTGAAGAGGCAAAAGAAAAGACATCTGAAATACTAAAGAGTATCTATGAAAGTAAGCCAGAGCTATTTAAACCAATAGAGTACTTAGAAACTCTAACGATAGAAGGCACAACGATAGAGGGACAAGAGGAGCTAGATAACAAAGAATCGCAAGAAGCAGTAAAGCATGATCATGACACAAACGCAAGTTTACTAAACTTTTCTGGCGACCAGGATGCTGGAGCTAACCCAACTTTGTCTGATGAATATAGTACTCATGTATTACTCAATGGAGAGAATGCAGACTAACATACTTCTTTATGAGAAAGTTATATTAATAGTTGGCTCATCAATGATTTAGATTTTGTATGATAATAAAGAATCAAGAAAGGCACCTTTTTTGATTCTTCATTCCAGTCGAGTTCATACTTCATCTCTCATGAAGAAGTATGTTAGTCTGCATTCTCTCCATTAATGCAAGTTTACTAAACTTTTCTGGCGACCAGCATACTGGAGCTAACCTAACTTTGTCTGATGAATATAATACTCATGTATTACTTAATGGAGAGAATGCAGACTAACATACTTTTTCATGAGAGATATTGGTTTAGTAGTTAAAGATTACTCTGAAAATATCGTAGAAGGTCTTAAATACTCTGATGCAAGTGTCGAAGCCTATAGTCTAATTAGATCATTAGCTGGTACAGTACTAGCTCAAGAGGTGAAAGAAAAGATATCTGAAATACTAAAGAGTGTCTATGAAAGTAAGCCAGAGCTATTTAAACCAATAGAGTACTTAGAAACTCTAACATCGGTAAATAGTTCAAAAGCTCGATAAGCAGAACATCAAAATACAATTCATCAAAGAAAACTTGATCTGTGCTGGTGAAGATTCGCCAATATCTCAACTACTATTATCAGTAATGGGGGCTTTCGCTGAGTTTGAGCGTTCACTTATTCGTGAGCGTCAAAAAGAAGGTATAGAGCTTGCCGAGGCTAAAAACCTATATAAGGGTCGTAAACCTAGTTTAGATGAAGCTCAAGTTTTGTTTCTTAAAGAACAAATTGCACTTGGTATTCCTAAGGCTAAACTTGCTAGAGACTTTAACGTTTCTAGGCGTACTATCTATCAGTACATATAATTTTCATTTCATTGTTGAAAGTTTCCGAGCTCTATATTTTTTTACTCGTAATGCTTTAAGCCTTTGGTATGGATAAGTTCTTAGGATTTATAATTTTTTTAAGTAATAATTTTTTTATAGCTGACAGCGTATTTGGTTCCTTTTTAATCAAGATTATATTTTGTATGTACAAACTTTATGACGCTATGTTATATATTAACTAATATACATTAATATTATCCGTAATAATATTGTTTACTAAATATCAATTTGTTGGCTTCTCTTTATGAATATCAGTATAGATTCAATAATTTTTGTTGGATTTTTAATCTTTAACCTTATATTCGGTTTATTATCGAGCTGAGGAATTCTAAACTTAAAAGAATATGCTATAGGAAGTAGAGACTTTTCAACTCCTACAATCGCAGCAACAATAATAGCAACCTGGATCAGTGGAGAAAGTTTTTTCTCATATCTTTCTGATAGTTATACTCACGGCTTATACGCAATATGGGCTTATATATCTGGGGAGGCTCTATATTTCTTTACAATAGGCTTTTTCTTTGCGCCACGTCTCGCCGAGTTTTTAGGCAATCTATCAATTGCAGAAGCTATGGGAGATTTATATGGTAAGAAAGTACGAATTATTACTGCTATTGCTGGCTGCGTAGGTATTGTAGGACTCATAGCTATGCAATTAAAAGTTGCAGGCTTGCTTTTTGAATATTGTTTTGACGTAAATGGTATTTATGGTATCGTAATTGCCGGAGTTATAGTTACTATATATTCTGCTTTTGGAGGAATTAAATCGGTAACATTTACTGATCTAATTCAATTCATTACGTTTAGTACTGTAATACCAATCATGGTCTATTTTATATATAGTACTTTAGATATCAATAAAATTACTGTTGATATATTTCGATCTAATCCTTTGTTTGATTACAGGCAAGTATTCGATTTTAAGCAATCTAAATCTTTATACTATTTATCCATAGTATTCATTATTGCCGCATCTGGTTTTGGCCCTCCAATGTTTCAGCGTATGGCGATGGCTAAAAATACAATGCAGATACGTAAGTCTTTTATTACGGCAGGCATCACTTGCGTACTCCTAGCACTAATGATGTCTTGGACTGGTATATTAGTTGTATCTTCTAATCCAAATTTACCACACAATGAAATTGTGAAATATGTTTTATTTAATTATTCTTGGATTGGATTAAAAGGTTTAAGTCTTGCAGGTATCATGGCAATGGTGATGTCTACAGCAGATTCTTATATTAATTCTACATCGATAATGTTTGTGCACGATCTATGTAGACCTTTAAATCTGAAAATTGTAAAAAACGAATTAGCTTTCTCTCGCCTCGCTTCTCTATTTATTGGTACTTTTTCGATGTTATTAGCATTGTATAGCAAAGGAAATCTTATGCAATTACTTATAACCTGTAATATGTTTTATATACCTATTGTTACCGTACCTTTCGTAATGGCCACACTCGGTTTTAGGAGTAGCGGCAAAGCTGTTATTATAGGAATGAGTGGAGGCTTTATTACAGTGATAATCTGGGAAAGTTTTTTGAAGCTAGAAAGCATAGATGGTATCATACCTGGTACCATAGCTAACTTAGTCTTCCTTATTGGTAGTCACTATCTACTTAGACAACGTGGGGGCTGGATCGGAATCAAGGACGATACTAATCTAAAACTAA
>JBPBQH010000069.1:0-3302 GCA_050954685.1 Janthinobacterium lividum
AAAACTCTGGGTTATAAATTTAAATTGGCTGGCGATATCAATAAAAAGTATATAGGTAAAATATGGACTGGCTCATTTTCACAAACAACTGCTGCTACCTTTTTTAGGCAAAGTATCTATTTCTAAAAAAAAATAATTAGCAAAATTGATAAATAATGATGCTATAAACATACCATATGAGCTACAGCTATGATAGGCTCTTTATACTTTAACTATAGCTCTACAAAGCTTTATCCCTAAAATACATTATTTCGGATACTACGTTTCTTAATAATTTACTTGAAAAATTGACAAAATAAGGGCAACTTCAACCAATGATAAAAAACATTAGGAAATTTTATGTCAAAAATTGCATTAGTGACTGGCGGAACGAGGGGTATAGGGGGTGCTGTATCAAAAACTCTTGCTGAGAATAATTATACGGTTATAGCAAATTTTTGTAATAACTTTCAGGGTGCTGAAGAATTTTCCAAAGAACATAATATTAAAGTTATGAATTGGAATGTTATCAACCGCGACGAATGTTCCAAAGCAATAAAGGATATAGAAGAACAATATCAGCGCCCTGTCAGTATTTTAGTTAATAATGCTGGTATAACTAAAGATTGTATGATGCACAAAATGACTTCAGATGACTGGCAAGATGTAATCAGCACCAATCTAAATTCATGTTTTAATATGTGTGGGGCAGTAATAAATCAGATGCGACAGCAGAATTTTGGCCGTATTATCAATATAAGCTCAGTAAATGGACAAATAGGGCAGGCAGGACAGACTAATTATTCAGCGGCAAAAGCAGGAATGATAGGTTTCACTAAGGCACTAGCTAAGGAATCAGCTGCAAAAGGAATAACTGTAAACTGCATTGCGCCAGGATATATCATGACTGAAATGGTCGAGAAAGTGCCAAGTTACACTTTGGAACAAATAATTTCATCTATTCCGATGAAAAGACTTGGTAAACCTTCAGAAATAGCTAGAGCTGTTGTGTTTTTATCAGATGAAGAGGCAAGTTTTATAACTGGTGAAACTATATCTATTAACGGCGGCTATAGTATGTATTGATAGAGCATGATTGGATATTTTAAGTCTATATAAATATATAAGTAGCGTGATGTTTAAAGTTGAAAGATTATCTAAGGAACTAAAAAAAAGCATGATTAGCAAAAATATATGGCAGTCATATTGCCCTCTTACTTTAGAACAGCTTAGGTTAATCAAGATAGAGCATTATGACTTTGAGGGACAGAGAAAAATAGGTACTATAGTAATCCATCATAAGATGGCTGATTCAGCTATTGATATATTTAAAAAGTTACTAGATCTAGAATTCCCTATAGCTAAAATGACGTTAATTGACAACTATAATGGCGATGATGAACTCTCAATGGAAGATAATAATTCATCTTGTTTTAACTGTAGAAAAATAGCCAATTCAAGTGAGCTATCTGTTCATTCTTATGGTCTTGCTATAGATATTAATCCATTACAAAATCCGTACATTGTGATCGACCACAATAATTATTCAATTGATGTTTACCCAAGAGAGGGAGTAAACTTTTTAAATCGTAATAACCAAAGGCCAGGAATGGTTGAATCTGTTGTGGATGTATTCAAAAAACATGGCTTTGATATTTGGGGTGGCCACTGGAATAATCCTATTGACTATCATCATTTCCAGGTGAGCAGGGAATTGGCTAAAAAGATGTCATCTCTTCTCTAGGTTAATTGTAAGAATCGGGTAGAGATTAGAGCTATTAACAGCTAAATGAGGCCGCAAAGCTCAGCAACTACGCAACCACATTATATTCAGACTAGAAAAAAATAGGCTAAAGTCAAAAGGGTAAAAAAGCCCAATCCGTCAGTTAATGCAGTCAAAAATACACCCGAAGCAGTCGCAGGATCAATATCGAAATTATGAAGGGCAATAGGTATAGCGGAGCCGCAAAAACCAGCAACCAAAAAGTTAATCGTTATTGCAATGGCAAATACTATACTTAAGTCAAAATTTCTAATTATTACAAAACTCAGTAGTCCACCAATAAATGCTAGCAACAGACCATTAGAGGCACATACTAGTATCTCTTTAGTGACAACCTTGAACATGTTAGCATTATTAATGTCTTTATTAGCTAGTGCTCTCACAGTAACTGTCATAGCTTGTGTTCCTGCATTACCACCCAAAGATGCAACAATTGGCATTATCGCCGCTAAGCTAATTAGCTTAGCAATAGTAGCACTAAATTGATCTATAATCATAGAGGTTAAGCAAGCTGTTATAAGGTTAACAAATAACCATGGAAAACGATGGCGAGCCGTATAAAACAAATTATAGAAAGTATCTTGAGCATGAACACCGCCAAGCTGCATAATATCTCTCTCGGTCTGCTCTTCAATGATATAGATCATGTTATCTATAGATACAGTGCCGATGAGTCTTCCACTTTTGTTGACTATTGGTACGATGGTTAGAGCATATTGCTTGAAAATGAAAGCTATTTCATCTAGTTCAGTGTAAGGATCGGCTATCTTAAGATCATAGTTCATTAAATCTTTAAGAAAACCCTCTCGAGGATTTTTTAAAAGAGTACTAAGAAGTATATTGCCAACCGGTCTATATTTATAATCAACTATTATAGCTGCATGAAAATCGTTCTTGATATCGCTATTACGTATGAAGTCAAGGGCTTGACCTATAGTCCAATTATCAGCGAAGGCAATGAAATTTTTCTCCAAAATCCTACCAACACTATCTTCTGGGTAATTGAATCCTTCTAAAATTTGCTGCCTTTTTGCTCTACTTAAGTAAGCTAATATAGCTTCTTTGGCTGATTTACTGATATCTTCGATAACTTCAATGACTTCTTCTATATCAAGCTCATCGAGAAGTTTAGCACTTTTCTCGAAACCAAGTGCTTCCATGATAGGCTGCTTACTACTATCACTTAGATAAACTAAAGTTCTTGCCTTTAAGATATTTGAGAGAGGAGGAAGAATTTTTTTATATATTTTATGATTGGCATTATCTAAGAAATCAGCTAAATCAGCAAAATGAAGCTGAGACAAGTGACTTGTTGCATCCTCTAAATTATTATTATTTATTAAATCGGTTATTCGCTCGAATAATTCAGCGAATTGATCCTCATGATCAGATAATATACTTTTTTGTATTTCCTTACTCATGGATCCTTCTGAATCTAAAGATTTTTGACTTGGTGCGGCCGAGAAGATTTGAACTTCCACTCCTTATCAGAACAGCGACCTCAACGCTGCGCGTCTACCATTCCACCACGACCGCTTTT
>JBPBQH010000129.1:0-3293 GCA_050954685.1 Janthinobacterium lividum
ATTAGCCATTATGTGCTCTTTAACTATTTTATCATAAATTGGTACGGGTGGAGGGACTTGAACCCCCATGCCTTGCGGCGCTAGAACCTAAATCTAGTATGTCTGCCAATTCCACCACACCCGCATAATTAGTTCAATCTATTTGCTTAAGTACTTTAAAGCTCAGCAAATATTATGTCAAGAAATCATCTAAAAATTTATTTACAAAGGAATTTATAAAATTTAAGGTTTGATTTAACGAGACATAATACACAATAAGAGGACATTGTAAATGATAATTTATAAACTCCGACTTCTTTACTTATAATAAATAGTCTTTACTAAGTACCTTAGATTTGATTTATGATTCTTTTTATTGATTAAATCAGATTACATAAGAGCACTATAATTTTTTGTTGTTCATCTAATTTATCTTAATCTACTTATTGCGAAGCTGCTTCCTTCACCTTATAAAGTTTTTTCAGAATAACGCAGTCTCATTTATAGAGCAGTTGGGGTACTTAAGCATCTTTTATCCCAGGCTTTTATATTACTTACTAATTAGCCCTAGATGATTTCCAATTGTCTTTTACTTTAGTATTTGCTGCTGTCCTAGCAGCTTTCAACTGAAAAGTTTTTAATATGAAACCTCATTTACGTAATTCTTTGCTTCTTTCCATTATGAATCATATTGCCCAATTCTTAGTTTTGATCAGGGTTAGAATATATTGCTAAAAAAGATATAAATAGTTATATATTTACACATACTTCATATGATGTGCTGATATTTATAAATTAATTAGCCATATTTTATTAGAGTCAAATCCATGCAAAAAATAGATCATATTGAAATCAAACCGTATGACGCTGATTGACCATACATATTTGAGGCTGCGGCAATAGAAATTAAAAAAGCACTAGCTGATAACTATATTGCTATTCATCGTGTCGGATCGACATCGGTGCCAGGATTAGCTGCCAAACCTAAAATAGACATTATCGCGGTTGTCCGAGATTTATTTTTTGATAAATCACTATTAGAGGCTAAAGGTTTATAAATATAGAGGTGGTTTTAATATTCCTCTGTGCAGAAGCTTTACAATAAGAACAGCTGATCAAAAATATTAATCTTCATATTTTTGAAGAAAATGATCCTGAAATTGAGTCAAACATTTTGTTCAGGAATCATTTACGCAAGAATCTTGATGCCAGAGATGAGTATACATTGCTTAAATATGAACTGATTGAAGCAGAGTATTCTCATGAGAAAAAAGACTCTATTTACAGAGGGTATACTCTAGGGAAGCATGATTTTATCCAAAATATATTGAAAAAGTCTAGATTCAACAAACATCGATTTGTGCTATGCACATATCACTCTGAATGGAATTTGGCTAGATATTTTCGCGATAAGTATTTCTTTGACCTACACAGTATCGATGATCCATATACCTGGACATTCAACCACGAAAATCATGCTCATCTGGTTTTATATCAAGGTATTGACATCATTGGTTATGCTCACATTCAATTTTGGCTAGATCATAGAGCAGCAATACGAATTATTGCTATTAACGAGGACAAGCGAAATCAAAATGCAGGAAGTAAATTTTTGGCCTTAAGTGAAAAGTGGCTGAAAAGTATAAGTGTCAAAAGCATTCATGCTGAATCTAGGCAAACCAGCTTAAGGTTCTATCTCAAAAACGGCTACATAGACATGCCATTTGATGATCCTGAAGACCATAAATTTGATCCAAACGATGTTCCTGTAGGTAAGATGTTATGAAGAATAAAACTCAAGTACTCTCTCTTCGAGAGCTATTGTTTTTGCTTTTAGCCAGATCGGCTAGAATAAGCCGGTAAGCGTTTTTAAAGGATATTTGAAAGAAGTAGTGCTAGGTGAGAGATAGATATTATCGAAAGTGCTTTTATCCACCATTCTCTTACCTAGCCTTATCAACAAATTTCATATGAATACTGGTGGTCACCTATTAAATTACTGATCAAGTAGCCACACTTCTCATTGATCCAGCTGCTAATAAAACTAGTTGGAACTTTGAGAATTAGCTTTTTACGCTCCTTGTCTTCACTCCTGAGTCACTAGTATTACAAATTATGATCTAAATATTTATTTGATGCACTCTCATACCTCATTTTTCAAAGCATTTTCTAATTCCCATATATTTGGATGCGCACATTGGATATTTATATTTACTATTCCCTCTTCCATAATTATCTATTACATCTGCTAGCTGAGTTTGATTACTAGTTTTCAAATTTAATCACGATAATATCTAGGTTGATATTTCTAGCAAGAATTGCTGTCGTTTGTAACACTCTACTAAGTGATAGGAAGAAGATGAAATCAATTTTGCTATACTTAATCTTAAATCATTGGATATTTTGCCAGCTTGCGTAATGTCAGTTGAAGTCAGACACGGCAAGTCGCTATACTCGCCTTTGAGTTAAATTTATCGTTTATAAACTAGTTCGCCTCGTCGTGTCGTACCGAAAAAAATATTATCATACAATATTGTCATAAGAGTAACTAGAAATATATTGCCTATTTACTATTTTATCTTACGGCTCATTTATTTTTATACAACCAAAGTGGTTTCTTGTATATAATAGCGTCAATTTTAACATTAGACGAGCTAAATATGTTGATACCTTTTACGAAAATGCACGGTTTAGGTAACGATTTCGTAATAGTGGATAAAAGATACCTAGCAAAAACTATTGATTTTGCATTGTTGGCTCAGACAGTATTGGAGCGTAATACTGGTATTGGTGGCGATCAGTTCATTATATATGAGCAATTACAAAATAGCTTCTCTAATTACGAGATGCAGATATATAATCCGGATGGCTCTCTTGCTAAGGCTTGTGGCAATGGCGCGCGGTGCGTTGCTAAACTAATCTATACCAACCACGGCTCAAAAAGTATTATACTCAAAATATTAGATAGGATTACTAAATGCAACATTGATAATGACCATCGAATAAGTATCAATATGGGTAGAGCTAACTTTGATGCCGTATGGATGCCAACGACAACTCAGATAACCTCTATTGCAAATAATTATTCTCTTAAATCAGGAGATATTATTTGCGTTGATATGGGTAACCCACATTTGGTCATATTTAGTTCTTTGGAAGATGAAAGAAAACAAATTCTGGGCAATGAACTTAGTAATAGTGATATGTTTCACAATGATATAGATAATAGTGGCAAAGCCAATATTAATTTTGCACGCGTTGCGCATGGGGGGAGTAAAATTTATCTAGAAGTTTTTGAAAGAAATACAGGTTTT
>JBPBQH010000217.1:0-3290 GCA_050954685.1 Janthinobacterium lividum
TGGTAAATCGAGCTTAATTATTAACACTCTATATAAAGCAGCATTGAAGTTTTTAGAGCAAACATCTAAAATTCATCCAGGGCAATATGATTCAATCAGAGGGCTCGAATATATAGACAAGATCATTGATATAAATCAGTCTCCTATTGGTAGAACTCCTCGTTCAAACCCGGCAACCTATACTGGTGCCTTTACACCAATCAGAGACTGGTTTACTGAATTGCCCGAAGCTAAAATAAGAGGTTATAAAGTTGGAAGATTTTCTTTCAATGTAAAAGGAGGAAGGTGCGAGGCCTGCCAAGGTGATGGTCTTATTAAAATAGAAATGCATTTTTTACCAGATGTTTATGTCAATTGTGATATTTGTAATGGCAATAGATATAATCGTGAGACATTAGAAGTGAAGTACAAAGATAAATCAATTGCAGATGTTCTAGCGATGACTGTCGAGGATGCTATGAATTTTTTTGCTAAAGTGCCTGCTATTTTTGAGAAACTTGCGACACTAAGTGAGGTAGGTCTTGGTTACATAAGAATAGGTCAGTCAGCGACTACTTTATCTGGTGGCGAGGCGCAACGTGTAAAGCTAGCTAAAGAGCTGTCTAAGCGTTCGACTGGTAAAACTTTGTACATACTTGACGAGCCGACGACAGGACTACATATAGATGACATTAATAAATTATTGAAAGTTTTACATAAGCTCGTCGATAAGAATAATACAGTATTAGTAATTGAACATAATATGGACGTCATCAAGACTGCAGATTATGTTATTGATATTGGTCCTGAAGGCGGGGATAAAGGAGGACATGTCGTGATATCTGGAACTCCAAGAGAAGTAGCTGCTTGCGCTGAAAGCCACACGGGAAGGTATCTTAAACCCCTGTTAAGTGATATAATTCAGTGACCGATAACTTAGTAGTACTAAAAAAAAGCTGAATAATCGTAACTCTTTAAATTGAAGTTATTCTTATTAATTATTTTTTGCCGTAGGTCTATAAATCAAAGAAGTTAATGTTATGTGTGAAAACAATATAGCAAACAAAAAATAGGTGACAAAAATAGTTACTACGTTTTGCATTGATTCTCATAATTACTTCGAATGCAAAAATTGATATTAGTTAACAAATTCCTTATACGTGGCTAAGATTGAAGTAATCTTTAGGATTGTACTAAAGAGTGCTGTTTGTTGAAGCTTGCCGCTTAGTTACGGGAGATCTTTAACTCTCAACTTTGGCAGCGTCTTGCTCTATTCTAGTTTTATCATAACCAACAGGTGTATTTATTGCTACGTCTTTGATAAATTTTAAATACTTATATCAATTTTCTTCCTTAGTTATTGCATAGATAAAGATTCTTTTATAGATAAGCCTCAGCTTTTGATTGACTAGTATTGAACGCAACTTGCACTTATCTCAAGCTTTTTAGTAGAGCCTTCTTGCTCTATGCTTAGTGTTTTCTTCTGCATATCCGAGAAATTATACTTATTTGCATTAGAATCTTCTCTTATGCATTTTCTCAGCTAGCAATAATTAATCCTCCTACAGCTCGTGCACTATCTCTTAACTATTATTGCTTTTAAAAATTTTATTACTTCTTTGCTTAAGTCTAGCTAATATGAAATCATGAGTATTCTCTGTTTTTATTTATATAGCAGATAAGATAATCTTGAAGATTGCACCATTTCCACCATCACTATGTGCAGTAATCTTGCCTCTATGTACTTCAATAACTCTTTTGCACAAGGTAAGTCCTACTCCTCTACCGCCCGCAGAGCTGCGGGTCCTTGAGCTAACTATAAATTCGTCAAAGATATGATTTAGTTCTTCCGACGGAATACCTATACCTTCATCAATAACTTCAAGATAAATTTGGTCGCTCTCTTTTTTTAAGGAAATTGTAATTTTTCCTTCTTTACAATAAGTTATTGCATTGATAATTAAATTATCTAATGCCTGCTTAAGATAGTATTCGTCTCCATTTATAATTATATTCTCTTCAAAATCTTCTATAAATTCTCTATCCTCTATGTCTTGTTCATAGAATTTTCTGCACACTTCCACTCGGTCGTGTAACAGCATACTTAGATTAATAGGAACTAACTTGAGCTTATAGCCAGCTTTACTGAGCTTTGAGAGGCTAACAATATTTGCATCGAAATTCCCGAGGCGGATAGAGCTCCTAAAAATATTTTCTGCAGCCAGCTTACGCTGTTTATCATTAAGTTTATCGTAAGCTTCCCAAAGAGTTTGCGCGGTATTCATTACTCCTGCCATAGGTGCATGATATTCATGAGTAACATTGCGAATAAACTCTGTTCTTAAATTCAGTGCTTCGTTTAGTTCTTTCTCCTGGTTAGTTATCCTTCCAATCAAATGTTCATTCTTCTCCTCGGTCAGTTTTTGTTGCTCTTGACGAGGTTTAATGAAAGCTATCAGAACACTACTCACTAGAAGCAGGAAATATATAATCTTAAATTGTAGAGTACCGATATTACCGCTAAGAGTATCTATGTTTAGATACCATTTATAAAATTGGACGGTTAGAGTACCAACAACTGGAACCAATAATAAAGTAACTTGCCATCTAGATATAGTAGAAATTACAAAGATATTTAAAACAAACATCATGAGTTGAAACTGACCGAAATTACCAATCATAACGAAAGCAGTACTAACACAAACTAAAATATAATATATAGCTATGTTCCAGAATATAGATATAAAAGTCTTATTTTTAAAACTTTTAGGCCAAACAGGATAAGTCAAAAACATTGTGGAAATGATAAGAACTGAATGATATATCAGGCTTAATATATCTTGATGACTATTTTGTACATTTTGAGGTAAAGTATAAATAGTCGAAAAAACTGAAATAATTGAAAATATAGCGAAGTAGGAATAGCTATAATCTTCTTTTGGACTATTTTTTTTACAAAATTCTATAAAACTAAATTTTTTAATTGCAGCAATTGAATTGTACCATTTTCTTCTTCTTTGAGATTTTGCTAACTTCAGTGATTCTTGATCCTTGATGCCGACCCATCCGCCAGGTTGCCTAAGTATATAGTGGCTAGCTAATAAAAAGACTAAGTTGGCAAGCAGCCCTGGAATGACGCTATCAATTCCGGTATCTAATAAGTATCTTCTCCAAAATAGTAAGGTAACAACGCCAGCAATCATACCAATTAGAACCGACTTACTTGTGCTGCGGAAGCCAAATATTGCCAGCGTTAATGGAATGGTAACTATAGGCATATAAAAATTACTAACCATTAAAGTTAGTTGGTA
>JBPBQH010000176.1:0-3286 GCA_050954685.1 Janthinobacterium lividum
GCCTAGAGCAGCAAACTTTTTACAAGCTTTTTGCGAGCCCCTACATAGCATACTATAGCAATAAACATAATTAAAAGCATCCTTTCTCAAACCTTTAAACTCCGTTTCATTGCCTTCAAAATCATTAAATTCTACCATAGGTAGATTGATAGCGCCTGGGATATGTCCAGCTGCATAATCTTTAGCAGCTCGAATATCTACTATAACAATATCTTTCTTATTTTTAATATCAGAATTAACGCCGTAGGGATTAGTATTAA
The DNA here is from genome assembly GCA_050954685.1 of Janthinobacterium lividum. GTDB lineage: Bacteria > Pseudomonadota > Alphaproteobacteria > Rickettsiales > Rickettsiaceae > JBPBQH01. The sequence goes on from JBPBQH010000176.1 coordinate 261, forward strand.
AGTCTAGTTCATTGTCGAAGTATTTATGAGCCTTTAAGGTATTTTGAATTTTATTTTTTGCAGCAGATTCGTCAGAGCATGCAAGACAAACAAATGTATGAAATATTATAGCAAGGATAAGTAAGATATTAGAACTTTTTTTCATGATATATTTGATTAATTATTTATATATGTTGGGCTTCATCTTGTAACTTGGATTAGATAATAAAATAGCAAATTTATTTTGTTAGTAGCTATTTTCTATGGAGGCCAGGGCCGGAATCGAACCGGCGTATCGAAGATTTGCAGTCAACGGCATTACCACTTTGCTACCTAGCCATGGGCTATAGTTTTAATTAATAATACTTCAAAAAGCAACAAGTTTTCAACGCGTTAAATATTATTAGCATTTTGACACTTATTAGTTTGGGTATATATAGTCGGTTTTATAGTAGGAAGATCGAATTTGCTCATTAATTGAATCAATCCTAAGGGTAAAAGTAAGCTGTATATCCTGGTAATTTTTCTTTAACAAGTTGCCAAGCTGCATTCCAATCTACTTTTTTTCATAGGAAAAGTATTCTATAATAAGCTATTCATACAATTTTTGTATAAGATTATTCAGACAAGTTCTGCCAAGCAGAAATATATATGATTTGTATCCTCATGACATGCTAGACTCCAATCCGGATAAGGCAATAAATTAATTAAAACTTTCTCATTGACATTATTTTTAACCGGTAAAATATAGTTCAACGTAATTTGTCAAGACGGGTGTTATGGCGTCCTCCTTCAAAAGGAGTTATTAGGAACTTGTTGATTATACCGAATATTGTATTTTCTGAAACCACTTTGCTTGGCAATACTAATATATTCGCATCATTGTGAGCGCGTGCACCTTCTGCCATGCTAATACAAGTGCAAAGGGCAGCTCTAATACCTGACCTTCTATTTGCAGCTATAGACATACCAATACCAGTTCCACAAATCAGAATTCCAATTTCTGCATTGTTTTCTAATATATCTTCAGTAATTTTAGCCGCGTAGTCTGGATAATCTACAGGTTCACTACTATTAGTACCTAAATCTCTAACTATAAAGGTTTTATTAGTCAAATATTGAATTATTATTCCTTTTAACAAATATCCTGAATGGTCACTTGCTATAGATATGTTTAATGTCACCCCTATCACCCTATTGTAATATTTTGAGTTAGGTTCATATTATTTGAAGTACGCCGAATCACACGCGTTTTACATATAATATCATGCAGAGCTATTTTTTGCTTAGTAAATATTATCATTAGAGTAGATATAATCATTGGTAGTACTAAGTAACATTCAAGCATTATTAATATACACCTGCTAGCTGATCTAAAAAAAGCTATTCTGGGTTGGCTTATAGCTATTACTTTCACACCTAAATAATATTTACCCGGAGTTGCAGACATAGAAGAACAAATAAATAGAATATTATATAATGGATATATTAGCATAAGTAGCACTGGCGTTATTCCTCGAAGAAGCGGCTGCAATTGATCTTCACTGAGTAAGTCAGCAATCCAAATAGTAACAAATAATAATGCGATTAAGAGCAAAATTAAGAGTCCAATAATAAGCTGGTCTATTAGATAGGCAAAATATCTTCGCTTCAAACTACAATAAATATATTCTTCCATTTGAATAATTTCATAATATTTTACTTATACAATATTTCGATAATCACAAAGTATAACTATATTTAATTGCACATTAAAGATAATTTCTTTAATATATAAAAAAATATATAGGTTAAGTAATTATGATAAAAGCTTTCTCTTCTATAGTTTTGTTGCTCCTGACTTCATCATGTGCAAATCAAGAGCCAGCTCCAGTAGAATTCAATAAAGCCGCCATAAGTACTTCCAGTAAGCCGAGTGTTACCATTACTCGTAAAAAAATAACTACTAGAACTATTGTGATTCCCGAAGATAAGAAGATTACAATAAAACCTCTGGCTGATACCAAGGAATATAAAGATACTCAAGGAAAGTTAAAAGAGCCACAGAGTCTACAAGAGGAAGCCCTACCGCCCCTACCACGAAATGTAAAGGTAATATATCATGAAGCGCAAGAAGGAGAGACATTAGCAGATATTGCTAGAGATTATTCAGCCTCTCTAAATGAGCTAGTTAAAATGAATGAAGATTTAACTCCAGATGCTAATTTAAGGGAAATGCAAATTGTCAAAGTGCCAGTTAGTAGTGATATTTTGAACAGAAAAAATAAAGAAAATTCAGAAATTTCTAAAGAAAAAAATAAGGAAAAAAATGTTGCAATTGGGGATGCTATTTTAATTGACAGAAGCAAATATATAAATCCGCTTGAAGGTATTATAATTGCTAATTTTAATGAAGTTATAAATAATAACAAAAGCGCTGGCATAAGCATAGCTGCAAAAAAAGGTACTCCTGTTAAATCAATAATTGACGGTACAGTAACACGAGTAGGAAGTAGTCAAAAATACGGCAACCTGATTATTACTAAAGCTGATAATTCAAATTTAAATGTAGCCTACGCTCATTTAGAGAATATTATTCTAGAGAATGATCAAAAGATCAGTCAAGGGCAAGTAATTGGTTCTGTTGGAGATAGTGGTAACGTAGATATGCCTCAACTATACATGGCAATTAAAGACGGCGACAAAGCTGTAAATCCTCTACTTTATATTCCAGGCTTCTAACTGATCATTTTAAGTGACGATAGCCGGAGAATGACTGTAAAATCATTACCACCTGCTTGTTGGATTGAAGTGAAGTAAAGTAACATTATTTTACTAATCACCATTGCTGTTTAGAACTGGGCTTATCTTGCCCGTGTTAGTTACTTCAACAATATTTGTTGGTCTGACTGAATTTTTTATGCAGCTTATTTTTACCTGATGCAGTGTTTGTAAATTGACCTCAAACTTTGAGCTATAGTCAAAGCAACATAAAAATGTTACAGATTAAGGTCTCTGAAGAGAGTATCGATATCATAAGAATGCTTACGAAGTAAAGATTTAGCCTG
>JBPBQH010000070.1:0-3275 GCA_050954685.1 Janthinobacterium lividum
TACTTCTTCTAGCACTCTTGGCATTTGATATGAAAAGGCTACGAGACGAATTGATGTCAGACCATGACTAGAGATGAATTCAGCAATTTCCGTTGCGTTATCATTACGTCCTTTGACACTTGGTAAACCATAGATGACTCTTTCGGGTTTGACATTGTTCTCAACTAAATAATTCTTAAGTTGATCAGCTGAGTCTACACCAGCAACAAATAATAGAGGGCCATACCCTGCCTTGAGAAGACTAATTCCTGCATCTAGTCTTGATCTTCCCCCAGCATATACAACAATAGCTTGAGTTTGTGAGCGATCAGTAATTTTGTAAGATTCAGTATATAGAGTATAATTTATAGCGCCAATAAACCATAAAATTATAATAGCGGCAATTAATTTCAATATGGTACGCATTGAGTCTCAGACCTTATTAAATTCTTCTTTCAACACTGAGTCGAATTCCGTAAAAGGAATATCTACCTTTAGTTCTTTCAATGAAGTTACTGCAAAACCTTTGATTCCACAAGGAATAATGCCTAAATAATTGTCTAGATTTGTTGATATGTTAACTGCAATACCATGGTAGGTCACCCATTTCCTTATTCTTACGCCGATTGCTGCTATTTTTGCTTCGCTATTGCCATACTTTACCCAAATTCCCACACGCGAAGGTACCCTATAAGCACTAAGACCAAAGTGTTTGAGAGTATTTATAATCCATAGCTCAAGCATCTCCACGTATAATTTAATATCTTTAGATCTTCCTTGTGCTGCAAGATTGAGTATAGGATATATGATTCGCTGACCTGGCCCATGATAGGTAAATTTTCCTCCACGGCCAGTATATATTACTGGAATATTTCCAGGTTTTAAAAGCTCACAGCTTCTGTAGCTAGTACCAGCAGTGTAGACATCCTTATGTTCTGCAAGATATATTGTCTCATCAGCTTCATTGTTAATTACTTGCTTTACTTTCTCCTCCATTAATTTAACTGTTTCAAGATAATCTGACATACCCAGTAGAGTTAGGAAGCGTATCATAATATAAATTAAATATTGTGCTTAAAATCTTAAGAGTGTACCATGCATGCTGTTCTATAATCTATTTCAATTTATTGTTATGATACAGTTTTCTCTGCTTCAGGATAGCAAAGTCGGGATTTTAGGATTATCGCGAACGGGTATAGCTGTATACAAAGCACTAAAGAACGCAGTCAAAGAAATTATAGTTTGGGATGATAATCAAGATAATAGAAAAATATTTATCGAGCAATTTGATCACTCTTTATTGCTTCCGCCATTAGACTCCAGATGGCGAAATTTAGATAAATTTATTCCAAGTCCTGGTATAGCACCAACGCATGACCTGATAAAAACTATTGTTGCTCACGGAGTTGATATTATCTCAGATATTGACTTATTTTTTGGCGAATGCCAGTCATCGAAGTTTATTGCGGTAACAGGAACTAACGGTAAGAGCACAACTACTGCCCTTATTTATCATATATTAAAGAGTGCAAGTATGAACTATTATATGGGTGGTAATATTGGGGTACCCGTATTAGATCTGCCTATTGGCGCACAAGGTTATGTATTTGAGCTTTCTTCCTTCCAATTAGAGTTAATAAAAGATTTTAAGCCAGATATTTCTATATTACTCAATATTACTCCAGATCATTTGGATAGACATGGAACATTTGAAAATTATGCTAAAATAAAAGAGAAGATCCTATTTAATATGTGCAGCTATGGCAGTGCAATAATCAATATCGATAACCATAGTACTCAAAATATCTTTAATAATTTGAAAAAGAAAAACTTCGAAAAGCGACTCATTCCGATTTCTATTTCTAAGATCTGTCCAGAAGGTATCGCTATAGTAGAGAATAAAATATACGATCATATAGATGACATAGTTATATTTGAACTACCTTTTAATATTTATTTGCAAGGTATCCATAATATGGAAAATATTGCAGCGAGCTACGCGGCTTGCAGACTTCTCGGACTCAAGGCAATTCAGATACTTCAAGCGATTAAAACTTTTGTAGGGCTACCTCATAGAGCACAATATATAGGCACTCATTTAGGAGTAAATTTTTATAACGATAGCAAGGCAACTAATGGAGCAGCAGCTTCTAAATCTATAATGTTCCTTGATAATATTTTTTGGCTAGCTGGAGGAATAGCTAAGAAAGATGGGATAGAAGATTTGAGGGCTTATTTTAGCAAGATCAAGAAAGCTTATTTATATGGTAAAGATGGTCATTTATTCGCTAAAGCCCTAGGTGAGGAGGTAGATTTTGAAATTTTTACAACTCTAAAAGAAGCTTTTTGGGCAGCAAACAAAGATGCTACAGCTATGAATTGTGATGATAAGAATATTTTACTGGCACCAGCCGCAGCGTCATATGATCAATTTAGAAGTTTTGAACACAGAGGAGAAACTTTTATTACATTGTACAATGAGCTAATAGCTGAAACATGATCGAGTACGGGCAAAATCAAAATTTTATTAAGCAATGGTGGCGAAGTGTTGATCAGCATATAATAATTGCCTTAGTCATATTATTTAGCTTCAGCTTGATGTTAGTAACTACTTCTGGTCCAAGTGTTGCAAATAGAATAGGACTAGATGAGCATTATTTCTCTAGCCGTCAAATATTTTATTTAATAGCAGCAATTTTTTTGATTGTAATTTTTTCCTCCATAAGCAAAGGGTGGTTGAAGAGAATTTCTATACTTGGTTTTCTTAGCAGTATGGTATTATTAATACTAGTAAAATTTTACGGCTATGAAGTCAAAGGCGCGGTGAGATGGATTAATATAGCAGGATTTTCCATGCAACCTTCAGAATTTATTAAGCCGTTTTTTGCGGTCGTAGTTGGCTGGATTTTGTCACTGAAGTTTGAAGATAATTTTCCAAGCTTTTACGTTTGCCTCTTTCTATATTTAATAGTTGCTGGCTTGCTTATCACCCAGCCCGATTTTGGTATGTTAGTGATGATTACTGCAATTTTCGGTGTTCAACTCTTCGTTGCTGGAATGCCAATATTCTGGATCGCATTTGCTGCAGTTAGTAGTACATTTGGAGTAACTGGAGCTTACTTGCTGTTACCTCACGTGACTAATAGAATAAACAGCTTTCTTGATCCTGAAAATAGTGAAAACTATCAAATAAATAAATCTATTGCTGCTTTCGAACACGGAGGAATGTATGGAAGAGGGCCGGGAGAAGGAGCTATAAAGCAAACTTTACCAGATTCCCATACAGATTTTATTTT
>JBPBQH010000218.1:0-3270 GCA_050954685.1 Janthinobacterium lividum
AAAAGAAGCTGGATAAATATTTAGAACTTATTAGAGAGATATGAGAAGCTAAATCTATTAGCAGTCACACAATAAGTACCGTATAGGTTAGTAATAATATTCTAATGCCTTGATTTTTGCCTGGAACAGGACTATTTTCTAACTTTAAGTTTAAGACAACTAATTATGTTTAAAATTTTAATTACATTTATTGCGGTATTCTCTATGTCTTATGATTCATTAGCTCAAGAAACGAACCTAATACCACGCCAAGTGTTATTTGGTAACCCTGACAAGAATAACGTGAAACTTAGCCCAGATGGAAAATATATAAGCTACCTGGCATCACTAGAAGGAGTGCTCAACATTTTTATAGCTTCAAGTTCTAGCCCTCAAGATGCTAGAGCCATAACTAATGACAAAGATAGAGGTATAAGGACATATCACTGGGCCTATGATAATGAACATATCTTGTATAATCAAGACGAAAAAGGTGATGAGAATTATAGAATATATAGTTACAGCCTAAAGAGTAACTCAAGCCAACTACTGACCCCTCAAAGTGGAGTTAGGGCAATAATTTATGGAGTAAGCCATAGACTACCCAACGAGGTATTAATCGGTCTCAATGAGAGGAATAAAAAATATTTTGATATATTTAGGATTAATCTAAAAGATGGATCGAAAGAATTAGTATTACAAAACGATAGATTTTCAGGATTTTCTATCGATGATGACCTCAACATTCGTTTTGGTGTCAATATGACCAAAGAAGGAGGAGAAGAATATTTTCAACTGAAGGACAAACAGTGGGTATCATTCCTTAAAGTAGATATAGAAGATAGTCTAACTACTGGCTTCATGGGATTTGATAAAACTGGTCAAAATGTTTACATGCTTGATAGCAGAGAGCGCAACACGGGTGCCCTGAAGATATTAGATATAGAAACTGGCCAGTCAAAATTAGTTTTTGAAGATCAAAATGCTGATGTTGGAATTTTTACTGTTCATCCTACTGAAAATATAATTCAAGTTGTAACTATCGATTACGAGAAAGAAAATTACACTATTGTTGATGACGATGTTAAAGATGATTTCAATTACCTTGAGACTGTAGATGCTGGTGAGCTTCATATCAATAGCCGCACACTGGACGATACTACCTGGCTTGTAGCTTATACTAGTGATGTTAGGGCTGTAAAATACTATAGCTATGATCGTAAAGAAAAGAAGGCGCAATATCTATTTGATAATAGGAAGGATTTAAAAAATTATACGCTTAGTCCTATGATTCCTGTCATTATTAAATCACGCGATGGTCTTAACTTAGTCAGCTATTTAACTTTACCAGCAGGAATCGCACTAGGGGACAAAGGAAGTCAAAAACCTCTGCCACTCATAATGGAAGTACATGGGGGGCCTTGGGCAAGAAATCATTGGGGCTTCAATCCTACTCATCAATTATTTGCTAATCGCGGTTACGCAGTATTAAGTGTTAATTTTCGAGGCTCAACTGGATTTGGCAAGGATTTTATCAATGCTAGTAATAAACAATGGGGTGGAAAAATGCATAATGACCTCATTGATGCAGTCAACTGGGCTATCGATAAGAACATTGCAGACCCAAAGAAGATAGCTATAATGGGAGGTAGTTATGGAGGATATGCTACTTTGATTGGTATGACCTTCACTCCAGAAATTTTCGCTTGCGGAGTTGATTTAGTCGGCCCATCAAATTTATTAACTCTTATAGAAAGTATTCCGCCTTACTGGGAGCCGATAATTGAAGATTTCAAAAAAAGAGTCGGTCCGTGGGATACGGAAGAGGAACGCGAATTCCTAGCTAGTATCTCTCCAATAAATTATATAGATAAAATCACGAAGCCACTTTTTATAGCTCAAGGAGCACACGATCCAAGAGTAAAACAGAAAGAATCAGATCAGATTGTCTCGGCAATGCGTAGCAAAAACATTCCTGTCGTCTACGCGCTCTATGACAATGAAGGACATGGATTTGCTCGTCCTGAAAATAAATTGTCGTATTTTGCTATGATTGAGAAATTTCTATCTGGAGTATTAGGTGGAGAAGCTCAACCCATTGGAGATGATTTGATAGGTACTAATTTTAGTTTGGATGGTAACAAAAATATATCACCTAGCGCTGTAGAACAAATAATTACCGAAGCAATTAGCAAGTAGTGCATTTGGTAGATATGGAGAATGGAAACTACGGTTTTTTTAATAGCTTCCTTGATTTCGTCTTTAAGTCAGCAAATATAACAAAACATCAACAGTATAAATTTATAAAAGAAAAAGCAGGAAAAAGAGCAATCTTTATATTATAAATTTATTTCCAACTTTTCTTAAACTATAAAGTGATTGATACTTGTTCAGACTACGACTAATTGCATTCAAAAATTATTTGTTTTAGGATGTAAAAAGGCTCTAAATAAAACATTTTTGAAAGCAAAAATGCCCTTTGTTTAAACTTTTTGATATTGCCAAGGCACCTTTTTATTACACTAATTTCACAAATCAGCTCTCTTGCCTTAATTTGGTCATTCGGGATCGATCGATAAATTACTACGATTTGGCTAACTATAATTCAACTGTCCTTGCTTTGAAAACACTTCTTAATGATTGCTTTAAATATTTTCACTTTCACTAGCATGTATAGTGTTATCTCTAGAAGCAGAAGCTAATAAGTCTTTGAACAATATCAAAGCTAAGCCTCAATAGCGGATTACATATTTTGCAATCCTTATCTATAGCTAATCCTGGATAAAAGTGTTATGATATGAGTACTACGACATGTTCAAAAGATTTCAGAGAGAAAGTCCTTAAAATGAAGGTAAGAGAGAAATTAAGTATAGCAAAAACAGCTAAGCGATTTGGTATAGGGACGACAACACTAGTAAATTGGCTTAAGAGGTAAGCTAGCCAAGAATGAAAGAAATAAGCCTGCAACAAAGATAAATATGGAAGCTTTGGTAAGGGATACCAAGGGATATCCTGATGCGTATAGCTACGAGAGGACTTAAGAGATTAGGCTGTAGTAAGAATGGAGCATGGTATGGTCTAAAGAGGCTTGGGGTTACATATGAAAAAAGCATTGAAGCATCCAAAGGCGAAAGAAGAAGACAGGCAAAACTTCTGTCAGAGAATCAAAGTCTATCAAGAGCAAAACAAGCCTATAGCTTATATTGATGAGAGCGGTTTCGGACATGATATGCCAAGAACACACCGTTATGCTCCTAAGGGCCAAAGATGTTACAAGACACATGATTAGGG
>JBPBQH010000177.1:0-3243 GCA_050954685.1 Janthinobacterium lividum
TCATGTGAGATATTATTAATGGATAATAAAGGCAATGAGAAAGCTAGGCATAAGGTTCCATATGGAGCTAGATTATTAGTCGATGATGGACATAGTGTTAATAAAGGGCAAAAAATTGCCGAATGGGATCCTTACACAATTCCTATTATTACTGAGAAATCAGGAAAACTAATATTTAAAGACATGGTAGACGGAGTATCAATTCGTGATATCATCGATGAAGCAACAGGAATAACTAGCAAAGTTATTATTGAATCTAAGCAATATTCAAGAGGAGCAGATCTGCGTCCTCGTATCCAATTAACTGATAGTAACGACGAAATCATTACATTATCAAATGGTCTTGAAGCCAGATATTACCTGCCTGTAAATGCTATTTTAAGTATTGAAGAAGGCTCAGAAGTTTCTGCAGGCGACATATTAGCACGTATAGCAAGAGAATCTAGCAAGACTAAAGACATTACAGGAGGGCTACCTCGCGTTGCTGAACTCGTTGAAGCAAGACGTCCCAAAGAGCATGCTGTTATAGCTGAAGCTGACGGTAGAGTCGAATTTGGCAAAGATTACAAATCTAAACGCCGTATCGTAGTACATCCAACTGATGGAAGTGCTCCTCTTGAGTTTATGCTACCTAAAGGAAAACATGTGGTAGTTAATGAAGGCGACTTCGTTAAAAAAGGTGACATGCTAATTGATGGTAATCCAGTCTTGCAAGACATACTAAAAGTTATGGGTGTCGAAGCATTAGCTCGCTACATGGTTGAAGAAATACAAGCTGTTTATCGCCTACAAGGCGTGAAGATAGATGATAAGCATATAGAAGTAATCATTCGTCAAATGTTACAGAAAGTGGAGATTACTAATTCAGGAGAAACAACTTTGCTAGTCGGAGAAAAATTGGATCACCGTGAGCTCACAGAGATAAATGCTAAAGCCATTAATAATGGATTAAAACCAGCCCAGTCTCAACCAATCTTGCAAGGTATTACGAAAGCTTCCCTACAAACTAGGTCTTTCATATCAGCAGCTTCATTCCAGGAAACAACAAGAGTTCTTACGGAATCAGCAGTAGCTGGCAGAATAGATAGGTTGCGTGGACTGAAAGAAAACGTAATTGTAGGTAGGTTAGTTCCGGCAGGTACTGGCTTTTATATGAACAAGATGCGTAAAATTGCCGCCCATAGAGATCAAGATATTATTGATATGAAACGCTCAGACTAATTCAATAGTCCATCCACTGATGGTAAGGATAGATATATCACTTATTTCGACAAAAGTTACATCAAAATATCATTCAGTACGCAAGAGTGATGTAAAATTGATGCAATTTTGTTTAGATAAATAAAGATAGGCAATTATATTAAAAAATCTATAATAGTCCCAGTTGCGATCGTTTTAGGGTTTGATATAATCATGTTTAAGTCACAAGATGTATCAATATTAGGCTTAAAAAAGATACAACTATGATTAAACTCATTTAATAATAAAAACAGAGGTTACATAATGGCTACAAAAACGAAAACACAAAAAGATACTAATAAAGATACCAATAAGGCAATGAATAAGGGTGAATTTGTTACCTTCATAGCTGATCATTTTAAGCTTGCAAAATCAGAAGCGGAAAAAGCTCTTAATTTAGTAGTAGAGAGCGTAATTGCTGCTCTTAAAAAAGATAAGGGCATTAATCTAGTCGGTTTTGGTTCTTTTCAAGTTCAGAAAAGACAAGCAAGAAAGGGACGTAACCCTAAAACTGGAGAAGAAATGGATATCGCTGCTTACAGCCAGCCAGTATTTAAAGCTGGAAAAAAAATGAAAGAAGCTTGCAACGGTAATTAATTTTTCAACGATTACGCAGTGTTTTTAAGCTAATATATGCTGCGTAGTTGTAGGCAATTGTTGCCTTTTCTCAGAAACGGAATTACTAATTTAAAACTTGTAATAAAAATTCCCTAAGTTGAAATTTTTTACTAAACGATTTACAGAGTAAATAAGCCCGATAGCGACTTAATTATATCTTTATCTCAAGCTTTCAAGCTTCTTTCAGGACATGAGTCTAAGCACACGTTGAAATAAAGCTAAATAAGTTATGCGCCAAAAAATGTTGAGACCGTGGAGGCGATTAAAATTGATAGTCATACCATACTTGATCTAGATATAGGGCTCATGTCGGAGTGTGCAAAACTTAAGGAGGCGCCAAAAATTTAAATATATGTTACTAACTTCAGCGATATTTGGATTTGTCACTTGGAACTTTATAATATAATTGAATAAGTATAAGGAGAAATTTAATGTCAATTCAAATCAAATAGAGCAAAATTTATCCTGGTTGCAAGACTTCTATAAAAATAAAATTCACCCCTTACAGTTAGAATTACCTAAAATCGTGACAGATGAAGAAATTAGGAATTCTTCTGCATTTTTTCAAAAACATACTATCCCAGGGTTACTACTAGTCAGTACATTGGCTAACCCTGGCTGGGATCTCGAATTCTCATACTCTGATACTCCTTACGAATATAATGACTGGAACAAGATATCTATACTTGAGCAAGATGAAGAAGAATCACTTTATAACCAGGAATGGGATGTGCGCTATTGTCAAAAATGGTTTTTTGTAGGTAAAATAAAAGGTGTTCTTAATATAAATATTAGCCCTCCATATCTGAATGTTATACTAGAATCTTTCAAGTGCCGGATAGAAGGTTCACCATTTAAGATAGATAATGCTGACGACATGTCACTAATGCGTAATAAGTTAGCAACCGATAACCCTCTACTTGCTTGTCTAGAAGAATTTTTTATTTATTATAGCTAATCCTGGATAAAAATGTTAGGTACAAAAATCTCTAAAAAGAGAATCAATGTCATAAGAATGTTTACGTCTTAAATATTTAGCATGTGCCCGTTTATGCTCGATTGGATTAAGATCAGGGCTATAAGGAGGGAGATACTCAAGAATGTGATCTGCTGTTTTTATCTGTTCTTGCATTGTAGAACCTTTATGAAAAGCAGGGTTATCCATAATAACGGCAGTTCCTTGCGGTAGCTTAGGTAATAGGTCTTGTTCAACCCAGCTGTTGAAGACTTCCGTATTAATGAGTTTGATCAAATAAGCTTACCGTCAGTCAATTGCTTACTATCAAAGCTCCTATGGCGTTAGTCTACCGCGTGCACCCCAATCATGTGTCTTGTAACATTTTTGGCCCTTAGGAGCATAACCGTGTGTTCTTAGCATATTATGTC
>JBPBQH010000071.1:0-3237 GCA_050954685.1 Janthinobacterium lividum
TCAGGTAAAGATTTTCCTGACGATCCTTATGTACAGTTACAATCAGCAATTGAAGCCGTACTGAAATCTTGGATGAATGACAGAGCTTTAACGTATAGGAAAATCAATAATATTCCTGAAAGTTGGGGTACGGCTGTCAATATTCAAACAATGGTTTTTGGTAATTTTGGAGAAAATTCCGCCACTGGAGTTGTCTTTACTCGCTCTCCGTCTAAAGGTACAAAATCAATTTATGGAGAATTTTTGATTAATGCTCAAGGTGAGGATATAGTATCAGGAATTAGGACTCCCTTAGCTATCAATTCTAATTCCTCCGAAATTGAGGATAATATTTCTATGCAAAAAATAATGCCAGAATTGTATAATCAATTGCAGCAAGTTTGTAATATTTTAGAATCTCACTTCAAAGATGCTCAAGATATAGAGTTCACTATTGAGAATGGACAGCTATATATTTTACAAACTAGAAGCGCCAAAAGGACTGCAGCTTCCGCAATCAAAATCGCAGTAGACATGGTGTCAGAGGGAATTCTTACAAAAGAAGAAGCTCTTATGAGGGTAGCTCCTGAATCCCTAAATCAATTATTACATGCATGCATTGATTATAATAACGAGTCAGTAGCATGCGGACAAGGCCTGCCTGCTTCCCCAGGTGCTGCTACGGGCATGGTAGTATTCTCACCTTATGATGCGGAAGAAATGTCTCATCATCATAATGTTATTTTAGTACGTAATGATACGAGCCCTGAAGATATTAAAGGCATGCATGTATCTATGGGATTATTGACAGCACGTGGAGGAATGACTTCTCACGCTGCAGTTGTTGCACGCGGAATGGGAAAACCTTGCGTATGCGGAGTGAGCAGCTTAGTAGTTGATGCAGAAAATAATTTATTCAAAATTGGGGAAATTATTGTCAAGGGTGGCGACGAAATTACTATAGATGGCTCCACAGGAAAAATATTTTTAGGCAAAGTTCCTCTAGTTAATCCTGATCTTTCGGAGGAATTTGTGACTTTTCTTGAATGGGCGGATAAAATACGTGATCTTAAAATTAGAGCTAATGCCGAAACTTTGCCAGATACGGAAAACGCTATAAAGTTTGGAGCTGAGGGTATCGGTTTATGCAGAACTGAGCATATGTTCTTCGATAAAGAAAAGATACCTTTAATGAGAGAAATGATAATTGCAACTGACTATGACCACAGAAAAAAAGCTATAGATAAACTACTTCCTCTTCAAATTCTTGATTTTAAGGCTTTGTTCCGTGCCTTGCAAGGAAGACCAATAAACATAAGACTCCTTGATCCTCCATTACATGAATTTCTGCCTACTACAGCTCTAGATATAGAAAATTTGGCGAAGGATTTGGAATTATCTCCAAAATCAATAAGTAATAGGCTAAATGCTTTGCATGAAGTTAATCCAATGCTTGGACATCGCGGATGCAGACTTGGAATTACTTATCCTGAAATTTATAAAATGCAATTATGCGCGATTTTTACAGCTGCTGAGAATTTAATGCAAGAAGAAGGAATTGTAACTACTTTAGAAATTATGATACCTTTGGTAAGTGATGCTGGTGAGTTACAAAGAATTAAAAATTTTCTTGCTGAAATCTTAAATAATAATTTTTTTATAAATATTGGCAGTATGATTGAATTGCCGCGCGCAGTCCTAATGGCTGAGAGTATAGCTAAGGAAGTAAAATTTTTTAGTTTTGGTACTAATGACCTGACGCAAACTACTTATGGTATATCTAGAGACGACATAGCATCCTTTCTACCTGATTATCTGGAGAAAAATGTGTTCAAGAGCGATCCGTTTGTAGAACTCGATGAACAAGGTGTAGGACAACTAATAAAGATTGCGATTGATCTAGGTAAGAAAGGAAACCCAGAACTTAAGCTAGGCGTATGCGGTGAACATGCAGGAAATCCTAAATCGATAGATTTCTTTCATAAAGTTGGTATAGATTATATTTCTTGCTCCCCTTATCGTATCCCGATTGCAAGGCTTGCTGCTGCTCAATCCAAAATTAAATATAAGTAACTCCTATGAGCTTTAGCGATAATTTAAATAAGATTCTTGAAAGATATGCTGAATTAAGCGATAAACTTAATTCACCTTTTAACGGTGAGGAATTTGTTAAAATTTCTAAAGAGCAGGCCGAATTAAGACCTATAGTCGATAAAATCAGTCAATATAATAAAGCCGTAGCTGACTTAGCAAATACCGAATTAATGTTACAAGAGCAAGATCTGGATTTAGAAACATATGAGATGGCTCAAGATGAGATCAACCAACTCAAAAAGTTGTTACCTGAATTAAATCAGGCTATAAAGATTGCGCTACTCCCTAAAAACGAAGCTGACAGCAAAGGTGCTATCATTGAAGTTAGAGCCGGAACCGGTGGTGAAGAAGCGGCTCTTTTCGCTGCTAAACTGTTTTTTATGTATCAAAGATATGCAGAATTAAAAAAATGGCGTTTCGAAATATTATACATCTCCGATACTGGTATTGGTGGATATAAAGAAGCTTCTGCTCTAATAAGTGGATATAATGTTTTTAAAAAACTCAAATTTGAATCCGGAGTTCATAGGGTTCAGAGAGTCCCTGAAACTGAATCTAGCGGTAGGATTCATACCTCAGCTGCAACTGTCGCTGTACTCCCAGAAGCAGAAGAAATAGATATTAAGATCGAAGATAAGGATTTGAGAATAGACACATATCGTGCATCTGGTGCTGGTGGCCAACACGTAAACACTACAGATTCAGCAGTTAGAATAACACATATACCAACCGGAACAGTGGTTACTTTACAAGATGAAAAATCACAGCACAAAAATAAAGCCAAAGCATTAAAGATTTTACGTTCTAGAATATTTGAATCGGAGCGCCAAAAAAGAGACTTAGAAAGGGCAACTACTCGAAAGGATCAAGTGGGCTCAGGCGATAGATCAGAAAGAATTAGAACTTATAATTTTCCTCAAAGTAGAGTGTCTGATCATCGTATAAATCTTACCCTTTATAAAATTGACGAAATTGTAAGAGAAGGACAACTTGATGAATTGATAGAGGCTTTAATTTCTGATGATGAAGCTAGAAGATTAGCTGAAGTTATATAATATAGCTAATCCTGGATAAAAGTGTTATAATATGAGTATTATGACATGTCTATCAAGAGCAAAACGAGCCTATAGCTTATATTGATGAGAGCGGTTTCGGACATGATAT
>JBPBQH010000026.1:0-3197 GCA_050954685.1 Janthinobacterium lividum
TATGCTTAGATATATCGATAAAAAACACTAGTATCCATAATTTAGCCAGAGCAGTAATTATCAAGAATGATCATATATTGCTTGGTTATGATCCGAGATCCAAGCCTATTCATTACTATGAGCCTGGCGCGCGATTTTACTATCTGCCTCGAGGACATATTGAATTTAAAGAATCAGCAAAAGCCGCATTAATTCGCGAGATACAAGAAGAGATCGGACACACTGCGATAATTGAGCGATACTTAGGTTCAATTGAAAATAACTGGAGCTTTGATGGTGATTCTATTTACTATCATACGCATGAGGTAAATCATATATTCAAATGTGATGTGCTGGATATTGATCCTAAAATTGAACTACCTCAAGTAGATGCGGATGTAGCATTCCATTGGGTCAAACTTAATGAATTATACAATATAAATTTGCGTCCAGTGAAACTAAAAGAGCTTATACCCACATGGTTATCTCAAGACTTAAATAATGCATGGTGTAGTTTAATCAATTAAAAACATAAGGAAGGTTTAATATGTTAGATGTAATAGTATGGAATATTTTAATTAAAGATGATCGAATTTTCTTACTTAAAAAATTATACGAAGATGATATTGAATATACTTTAGTTGGCGGTCACGTTGAAGTAGGTGAATCTGTTAAATCTACAGCTATACGTGAGACACTTGAAGAAGTTGGAGTAAAGTTAAAAGAAGAAGATCTTGAGTTTGTATCTATACTAGATAGAAAAAGAGAATCAGGTGAACATAAGATTCATTTTTTCTTTAAATCTAGTAATTGGCAGGGTAATCCGTATAATAAGGAAGCTGATAAACATTTGTCAGGTGATTGGTTTGTGATGGGTGAGTTACCTACGGAGCTCTGTGCTATCGCTAGTATGGCTGTCAATGCACTTAATAATGATCAAATATATTTAGAATATCCTTAAATAGTACAAATTTAAAAACTATGGATCAAGAATATATAGAAAGAATAAGTTATCTTCCTTTAATTCCTATTCATTTTGAGTTGATGCTTAAATGTCTAGAGGCACCCCATGTTAAAAAATGGTGGGATCAAGATATATCATATACACTTGAACTAGTGAGAGAAATATGAAAATTATACTCTTTGATGATCAACCTATTGGTTATATCCAGTTATATAGTGCATATGACTTTCCACGTAGTAGATTGCTTGTTGATCTACCTCAAAGCCTAGCTGCATTCGAGTTGTTCATAGGAGAAACAGATTATTTAAGAAAAGGATTAGGACCCACAATATTATCTCAACTTCTCAAGAAATTCTGTAAGTATGATTACATATTTGCTTATCCAGATAAGGAGAATATTGTAGCAATCAAAACTTATGAAAAAGCTAAATTCAAAAAAATATCTGAGTACAAAAGTGAGATATAAATGCTTTTAAAAATATCGATTTAGGGTATATCAGAAATTTTGTGTAAGTAGAAATTGAGGTGAGAAGGAGAAAGATAAATTTATAATTCATAAATTATAAAAATTTATCTTTTCTCTTCTTTCGCCTATAATAAAACAAAACTTAACACAGGAGTCAGATATGACAAAACAACAAAGGGAAAAAACCCCAAAACTAAATCTAAAAGCAGAAACAATAAAAGATATAATGCAACATTACAGTGATCCAAAAAGCTTTGGGGAGTTTTTTGCATCACTCAAGAGATCAGTGATAGAAAGTGCGCTCGAGAGCGAGCTAGATCATCACTTGGGTTATAGATCAGAGAGCAGAGATACAAATGATATTAGAGATGATAATAGTGCAATAGGAAGCAATATTAGAAATACTTCAAATACAAGAAATGGCTATAGTTCAAAAACTCTTATTACAGATAGTGGAACTCTAGATATAAGCACACCCAGAGACAGAGACTCAAGCTTCAGACCACGTATAGTCGAGAAATATCAGAGAAGACTTGAGGGCTTTGATGAGAAGATCATATCGATGTATGCCCTGGGTATGAGCATGAGTCAAATACAAGATCATCTATATGAGATATACGGTACAGAAGTATCTCCTGAGCTTATCTCCTCGGTTACTGATAAAGATAATGGAGGAAGTGGGAGTATAGCAAAACAGAGCTCTCGATGCAGTATATCCTATACTCTATCTTGATTGTTTAGTAGTAAAGGTAAAGGAATTTCCAGATGCAATCAACACTGTATTTCCAAACACAATAGTTCAATTATGCATAGTTCATATGATAAGAAATTCTCTCAATTATGTACCTTGGAAAGATAGAAAAATAGTGGCAAATGACCTTAAGGAAATTTACACTGCTGCTAATGCTGATTCTGCCCAAGGAGCTCTTAAAGCATTTAGCGAAAGATGGAGCTATAAATATCCGACAATTGCTGATCTATGGCAAAGAAATTAGGAGGGCATTATACCCTTCTTAGCTTTTCCTGATTATATCAGAAGCGCTCTTTTCCTTCTGATGAAACTGTTATGAAATTATTATTTTTGTGCTTGCAAAACGCACAAAAAAAGTCGACAATGTCGATTAGAGATTGGAAACTGGCCTTAGGTCAATTTTCTATTCTTTTTAACTCATAATCTTTGCTTTACACAAAATTTATGATAGCCTCATTTATTCTTGACTCTCAACACAGTATCAGCGCCTTAATTCAGTCTCAAAAAAGCTTTTTCATATACATAATTCTTATTTCTTACACCAACAGCTATGACTTGCACAATTAATTTATCTTCTACTATTTTATAAACAAGTCTATATCCGATAGATCTCAATTTAACTTTATAACAATCCTTCATATTGTTGAGCTTTAAAGAAGCAATATGAGGATTTGCAAGTATCTTTGTAAGCTTTTTTTTAAATTGCTCTCTTATTGTTGGATCTAATTTATACCATTCCTTTAGTGCTAACTCATGAAACAAGAGTCTATAAGTCATCTAAATCAACTTGAGTAAAAGGACCATTAGATCTTTCCTGTGCAAGATAAGCAAGTTCATTATCATCAAGCATTTCCATCATAGAATTATATAATCTAGAAGGTACACAATAAAATACAGGTTCATTTCTGTTTAATATTGCTATTGATTGACCTCCAGCAGATTCAACAGTATTCATAGGACTTTTCTTCAGCTCAGTTATACTTGCTGTGTTATATGTAAGTATTGTATTTGACATAATCGTTATTTATTTTAATTAC
>JBPBQH010000219.1:0-3118 GCA_050954685.1 Janthinobacterium lividum
TAAGATTAGTAATTCTGAAGATGCTGCATACATAATAAAAAATGCTCAATCGGTTATTATAGTCCCAGGTTATGGTATGGCAGTAGCACAATCTCAACATGCGATAAGAGAAATGGTTGATATTCTGGAACGATATGATATTAATGTGCGCTTTGCTATTCATCCAGTTGCTGGGAGGATGCCGGGTCATATGAACGTGTTACTTGCTGAAGCTAATATTGATTATGAGAAAGTTCTAGAGCTTGACGAAATTAACAGAGACTTTTCCACAACAGACATAGCACTAGTTTTAGGTGCTAATGACGTGACCAATCCAGCTGCTAAGAACGATCCAGATAGTCCTATATACGGTATGCCTATATTAGAAGTTGAAAAAGCTAAAACTGTGTTATTTATTAAAAGATCGATGGCTGCTGGATACGCAGGCATTGAGAATGAATTATTTTATAGGGATAATACTTTGATGCTATTTGGTGATGCTAAGAAAGTTGTTGAAGAATTAATCAAGAATTTAAATGAGAATTGACTTTTAATAAGGACTCAGCTATTTTTTATACAATTTCCTTTATAAAAGTCTCTTTTCATTATGAATCAGAACAAAAAGCTTCCTCTACTACCTAAGGCTACCGCTATATGGCTTATAGATAAAACTACCTTAACTTTCAAGCAAATTGCTGAATTTTGTGGTATCCACGAATTAGAAGTGAAGGGTATAGCCGATGGTGAAGTATCGAGTGGAATTTTAGGTCTTGATCCTATATCTGGTGGTCAGTTAACCAAAGAAGAAATTGAGCGATGCAGCAAAGATCCAGAGGCGTGCCTAAAATTATCAGCTTCTATTGTTTATGAAATCAAAAGCACGAAGAAGAAGCTATCAAGATATACACCTATTGCTCTACGTGAGGACAAACCAAAAGCAATTTATTGGCTACTGAAAGCTTACCCAGAAATTTTAGATAGTCAAATAATTAAGCTTGTGGGTACGACTAAACCGACTATCAGAGCTATAAGAGAACGCGATCATTGGAATATGAAAAACCTTACTCCCAAGGATCCTGTACTTCTTGGGCTTTGTACTCAGGTTCAATTAGACGAAGTTATGGAAAAAGTTCAATTGCTTACCTCCATGAATACGCAAAGGAGAACTCAGGAGTAAAATTGTAATCTCAGCATTTCTAATCAGATCTAGTGCAAAAAATGTTCAAGAGGCTCTCTTCGACACATCAATATATAATAGTTCTTACCTAGCAATCTAATTGATCTATTATTACAAACATATTCTATTTATATGATTACTTGAAAAAGTTAAGACATTTAATACTTAAATTTTTGATTTACTTATCATTAGCTGCTCTGCTAGGATCAAGATATATTATTAGGCATGATATTGACAAATATTAATAATTGCTTTATAATCTGAGAATTGTTAACGATTAAATACTAGGTATCATGTTCAAATCCTTGCTTTCTACTTCGAGCCTTAATCTAATTAATGTGACTATTATTGGCGCGAGCATATTAGCCGCTGGAGCTGCTAAGGGAACAGAAACTAAAGCCGCCTATAACCCTTTTATAGAACTATCCTCAAAAATCAGTAAATCAAGAAACATTGCCGAAGTTAATTACTTTCAACCCCTAGCGGGTAGTAGCAGCAATGATATGACTGCACTAGATGTTAAAGTAAAATTAGATAACCATGGAAGTAAAGAAATCAACTTAGGCGCTGTGTATAGACATAATTTCGGTGATAAGGCTATATTTGGTGTTTACAGTTATTTTGATCATAGACAAACGCGTAACAAATTTAGTGTTAGAGGCTGGACACCTGGTATAGAATTGCTAAGCAAATATATTGACGTGAGAGCCAACTATTATCTTCCTCAAAATAAATCGAAGAAAGTAGTACACAATAATAGTAAATCTATAAAAATTGCAGGCACTTCAATATATACTATTTCAGGAAGCCATACTTACGAGCGAACTTTTAAAGGTTTTGATATTGAGATAGGCGGATCAGTCTTCGGTTTTTCTGACAAACTAAATGAGAAGTTTGGTACTAAATTATTTGTAGCTAAGTATGATTTCCGTAATAAAAATACAAAAGCTATAACGGGTACTAGATTCAGACTTGAGCAAAAGCTAGGACGCATTCAATTACAAAATAATGCAATACATTTTTCTCTTAATGCCGAGACACAATTTGACAAAGTAAGAAAAAGGCAAAGCTTTGTAGGTATTGGCGCTAAGCTCGTACTAAACGAGAAGAGTCAGCCAAAAGGGCTATCAGCACGCATGACTGATAAGGTAGTCAGAGACGTTGATATCGTAACTAATGTTGGGAAATCAAGGGATACATTCAATAACTTATTTCTAGGCGATAAAGAAATAAATAAAATTTATTACGCAGCATCTGCTAATAATAGCTATGAAGGTGACGGCACAGAGAATAACCCTTACTCCCTGCAGCAGTTAAAAAATTTGAACACGGAAAACGCAGTAGTAATCATAATAGATATTGATGCTGCTAAGGGTGGTAAGGCAATCTCCGAGCAAGATTATAACGATTTAAAGTCATTACCAAATGTAGTTAATGGTACGAAAGAAATAAATTTAGTCACTAAGCATCAAAATAGTCAGGATAAAATCAGCATTCTTATAAATAAATCTCCCCAGGGTAACGTTAAGATATCTTCTAGTAACCAAGATGTAACTATATCAAAAGATCAGATTAATTATGGTTCGGAGTTAAATTTACTAAAACCTTATCAACATCAACAACCGACGGCTGTCGGCCAGGTAGTAGGAGTACTGCCGCCAGCAGCAGTAGGAGCGCCGCCGCTAGCTCAAGCAGATCAAGCAGATCAAGCAGATCAACCGATGCAACAAATTCAGCCAGCTCGACTAGCAGCAGCAGTAGGAGCAGCACCGCTGCCACCAGTAGTAGGAGCGCCAGCAGCACCGCCAGCACCAGTGATACCGCCACCAGTAGTAGGAGCGCCAGCAGCACCGCCAGCACCAGTGATACCGCCAGCAGCAGTAGGAGCACCGCCAGCACCGCCAGCACCAGTGATACCGCCAGCACCAGTGATACCGCCAGCAGCACCGCCAGCACCGCCAG
>JBPBQH010000072.1:0-3005 GCA_050954685.1 Janthinobacterium lividum
TAAAAATTTAAATACTAGGGAATATCTTAAGACATTAGGGCTGCAACCACTTTTCTAGGTTCTTGAGTGCTCTTTGAGAGTATAATTGATATCGATCTTTCTTTGTATGTCTACCTTCTATCGTTTCAAATAGGCCAAAATTTATATTCATTGGCTGAAATGTCTTGTCGTCTGCTCCTTCTGTAATATGATGGAGCAACGCCCCTAGCGCGGTCTCAAGAGGTGGAGGCTGCTGGGAATAACCTAATATCTCAGCTGCAGCAAATTTACCAGCAAGTAAGCCGATAGCACAACTCTCTACATATCCTTCGACTCCTGTTATTTGGCCAGCAAACCTTACATTGTTTTGTAACTTTAATTCAAGTGTGCTACCTAATAATTTAGGACTGTTAATAAAAGTATTACGATGTAGTCCTCCAAATCTTGCAAATTCTGCCTCTTTGAGACCTGGGATCATCGAAAAAATTTCTTTTTGGGCACCATATTTTAATTTTGTTTGAAAACCAACCATATTAAAAAGCGAACCAATTTTATTATCTTGTCTTAATTGAACTACTGCGTAAGGTCGCTCATTGCTATGCGCATTGGTGAGACCTACAGGTTTCATTGGGCCAAAGCGCAAAGTATCTCTGCCACGTTCTGCCATCACTTCAACAGGCAAACAACCATTGAAATAGGGGGTATTTTTTTCCCATTGCTTAAACTCCGTTTTCTCTCCAGCTAACAATGAATCCACGAAATCGTAATACTGACACTTATTTAGCGGACAGTTAATGTAGTCTTTGCCAGTCCCCATAGGTCCCATTTTATCGTAACGAGATTGAAACCAACATATTGAGAGGTCTATTGAATCTTTATATATAATCGGAGCGATAGCATCAAAAAAAGCCAGCTTATCTTCCCCCGTTATTTCAATAATTTGCTTAGCTAATTTATCAGAAGTTAATGGGCCAGTTGCCACAATCCAATGACCTGAAGTTGGTATCTGCTCTAGCTCACTTCTAATAATATTAATATTATTGTGGTTTTCTAGGGCTTGCTCAACATCTCTAGCAAATAAATCTCTATCAACTGCAAGGGCAGAACCAGCTGGCAGTTTGTTAGCGTCTGCACATCCTAAAATTAGTGAACCATTACGTCTTAACTCTTCGTGAAGTAAGCCAATTGCACTGTTAATATCGTCATTTCTAAATGAATTTGAGCATACTAACTCAGCAGCTGAGGAAGTTCTGTGGGCATGAGTTGTGATAGTGCCGTTGCGCATTTCATAAAGATTGACCTGTATACCAAGTTCGGCTGCTTGCCAAGCAGCTTCGCTGCCAGCTAGCCCGGCTCCTATTATATTCAATATTTTCATAAATCTTCTATTTTTCTAACTTGATTAGTATCTATTAACGCAATATATTATCAAATATTATTCCTAGGTACTGGTATATTTATATGTTTAAGTAGCTTAAAATTGGTTCTATTACAAGGACATTAGAAAATACATCACAGTCACAAGCCTAAAGTTGAAATAAAAGCTACAGTCTTATATCAAGCCTTACGCTATGCATATTAAAATAATTAATTATTTGCTAAAGAAAATTACATCGTATATAAATTTCGTGTATATAGGCTATAAATTAATAATTGAATAAATCAATTCTGACTTTCAATAAAAATCCGACCACTTCGATGAGTTAACATCAATCATCGGTGTATCACAATTTAGAAGTTAGTATCTGATATTCATAACTTCATTTTGCCGTATAAAAAAATTTTATTAATCCTTAAAATCATTTAAGTAGAGATTTGTCGTTATTTTTTGGAATTCCTTAACTGGAACGTAACTCGTACGAATATCAACGTAATTACACATGCGTGACAAATAACAAGACACTCCTTTTAATGTATTTAAAACTCGAGAGAATAATAATGAGTAAAAAAATCATAATCGATGCTAATTTCCCTAACGAAACAAGAGTAGTTTTATTAAATAGTAGCAATAATATCGAAGATATTGAGTATGAAACTGCAAATAAACTGCAAAATAAGGGCAATATTTACTTAGCTAAAATAACTAGAATTGAACCTTCTTTGCAAGCAGCTTTTATAGATTACGGAACAGACAAAAGCGGTTTTATTTCTTTTAGTGAAATCCATCCGAATTATTATCATATACCAATTTCTGACCAAAAATCTTCTATAAATAATCTTAAAGAAATTACGCCACCTAAAATTACTCAAGACGATCTAACGGAGTCTAAACTGGCAAGTAATAGCATAATACAAGTCGAAAACGAGCTCGGTATAAAGGATATAGAGAGATTAGTTGATGAAAAAATTCTATCGGACTACAACTTAGAAGTTGCTGAGAGTGATATTGAAAATATTAACTCTGATAAAAATGACGTAAGCTCGAACAAGCACTACAAAATACAAGAAGTCGTAAAGAAAGGGCAAGTAGTACTTGTTCAAGTAACTAAGGAGGAGAGAGGGAACAAAGGAGCTTCTTTTACGACTTTTATTTCCTTAGCTGGGAAATACTGCATATTAATGCCTAATAAACCGTCTCAAAATGGCATCTCACGTAAAATTTCTAATGTCGAAGAACGTAAAAGACTCAAAGATATTATTAGTCAACTAACGTCTGATTTAGATCAAGGAAGCGCTAGTATTATTGCTCGCACTGCTGCTGTTGGTCACACTACCCTAGAACTCAAAAGAGACTATGATTATCTTGCAAGGCTATGGAATAAAATTCGTGAAGCTACATTACAATCAAACGCGCCATGTTTCATCCATGAGGAAGAAGGAATAATTCAAAAGACAATCAGGGATATGTTTGACAACAATGTCAAAGAAATGACGATACAAGGAGAAAAAGCTTTCCAAGCAGCGCATAAATTCATGCGTGAAATATTGCCAACTGAGATAGCTAAAATCAAAGATTACGAAAATAAAATCCCCATTTTTACTAAGTTCAATATAGAAGACCAACTATCTAGCTTATATCAGCCAGT
>JBPBQH010000073.1:0-2991 GCA_050954685.1 Janthinobacterium lividum
ACTATACCTTCCGCAATTGAAGGTATAGAGAAGGTTAGGGCATATGGTAGATATTACTAAGAATTTTCTCAACTTTTTTCTCTTCGGTCAAATGATCTCTTCTAAATTTAATATCAACAAAATTAAAGATTCCGTCTGGCCCATAGAACACCATGAATTGCCTAAATTTCTATCTATAACTCTACTTATGTTTTGTATTTTAGGAATTCAGAACCTTGTAAGAGCGCTAAAAGACAGTATAGTTAATACAATGATTGGTACTGAGACTATCTCATTTCTAAAGTTCTGGGGGGTAATGCCTGCAGCTTTTTTATTAGCTCTCGTTTACGTGAAACTAGTAAATAGTATGCGAGGAGAGAATATATTTTATTTAGTAATGGCCTTCTTCTTAAGTTTTTTTGCCATATTTGCTTTCTTTATCTTTCCCAATTATGAAGTTCTTCATCTCAGTACTGCGCGAGCTGATGATTTTGTTACAGCGTATCCAAACTTTAAGTGGTTCATACTTTTATTATCTAATTGGAGTTTCTCACTATTTTATATAATAGCTGAATTGTGGCCCAATGTTGTTTTTGCCTTACTTTTCTGGCAATTTGTTAATATGATAACTTCAGTAGAACAATCTAAAAGATTCTATTTACTTTTCGGTTTATTCGGTCAGACAGGCCTACTAATTTCTGGAATATTTTTGAAGAAACTTTCAGTGATAAATGATTATTTAAGACATAAATTAGATGCACATGCTGCATACAATGTTCTCTCTATACAAATAGTATTGAGTATAGTTTTGTTTCTAGGAGCGGTAGCAATAGCAGTATTTTGGTTCATTAATCATAAAATTTTGGATAAAGCTCAAAATCACGAATTAACTTTTAAAGTTGCAAAGAAAAACCAGATGAATCTTCTAGATAGTATTAGATTAGTACTATCTTCAAGATATATAATGCTAATTGCAATATTACTAATTTGTTATGGTATCGCTATAAATCTAGTGGAAGGCCCCTGGAAAGCATCAGCAACGAAAATCTACAAAACCCCAACCGAATTTGCTGCATTTGTAGGTGGCTACTTAAGTTACACTGGCGTTTTCACAATATTATTTGTTATTTTAGGCTCAAATATAGTAAGAAAGCTAGGTTGGTTTTCAGCAGCTATTATAACGCCTTTAATGGTTTTTGTAACTGGTATAATGTTCTTTTTAACAGGAATTTTTCCAAATCTTACGGTTCTGATGGTCACAAATTTCATGCTAACTGACCCAGCTTTGATTGCTATAACTATAGGAGCAATTCAAAATGTTCTCAGTAAATCTAGCAAATACACTTTATTTGATTCCACTAAGGAAATGTCCTACGTACCTCTAGACTACGAACTCAAAACTAAAGGAAAAGCAGCGGCAGATATTATTGGTACCAAGTTAGGTAAATCAGCTAGCGCATTAGTACAGTCACTAATATTTGTAATAGTTCCTGCAGCTACTTATCAATCAATTTCTATTTACTTGATGATCATCTTTGTATTTGTGTGTTTAGTATGGATCTGGGCAGTTATAGAATTAAATAAAGAATATAAAATAGTTATAGCAAGAAAATAATATTTTCTGACTGTAAGTGGATCTGTAAGTGGATATAGATGTAGGTAGATATGTATGTAGATAGATAAACAATATAACAAAAACGAAGCAAGATAAACTTATGATAAGTTATTGATTTTAAACTGTTTTTCATTATAATTGGTCTTTTTACTTTCCATAATATGGATTATGGAACAATTAGATCTTATTTATGTTACCCCCTCTTACAGTTCTCTCAATAAAAAATTCAAAAATTTCTACTCAAACTCATTTGCGGTGTTTTTCTATCTGCATTATTCCTTTCCTTGTTGAATCTATCGATTAATTCTTTGAAATCCCTGCTTTTAAATTTTCTACTATAGATATCTTCATCATTGCGGGAATTTGCTAAAATCTTAGCAAAGTCTCTTCTTACCTCTATTGAGGTAGTCTTATTATTTAGAGTATCTACTATTTTTGCAATATTTTTTATATCACATAATGAAGTATTACCTCTCGATGCTGTGCTGATAATAAGTGTCTCAAGTATAGCTCTCCTTTCTTTCTCATCCATGGGCTTCCTCTCTCCCTTGCTATCAGAAGATGGCTGTTTCCATTTGTCTGTTTCAAGCATAGATAATAGATCAGAATTGGCTTTTTTATTAATCTTAGATGTCCATGAATTATTACTAGTACTTCTCTCATAGACTTCTAATATCATTCTTTTGTGATCAAGATTTGGATCAACAGATTCCAGGCCTTTAGTGCCAAGTCCGTGATTGTTAACATGTCCCATCGTTTGGATGTAGCCTTTGATATATAAATAATCATATTTTTCATTTGCCTTCTTAAAGGAGATTGTGCCTACACCAGGAGTATCAAGTATAACCGTGTCGTGCGATTTTTTTCTCAAATCTTGGGCAGTATTTTCAATCGTTTCCGTATACTTAAACTGACCACCTACCCTAGCTAGTCCTTTATACATTACGTCTACTAGAAGTTTATAGAGCTTGCTAGGATTATATATTTTACCTATAGCACTATATATAGCACTATGGGTTACATCATTTTCTTGATTGCTACCAAAAGCGAAAATTAAAATTCTTTGTACTTCTTTTTGCTTGCTTTCTGTTAAATCGACGTCATTACTTTTTTGTTCTGGCTCTTTTGATCTTTCTTTTCCTGAGAAATATTTTGTTGGATTATTATCTCTAAAGCCTCCATCTACATATTCTACACCATCAATAATAACGGGCTTAAAAAATAGAGGCAACGAACCAGAGGCTCTACACGCTAAAGCAATTTCAACATTTGGTGTATCTTCTGGGTTAAATATTGTTAATTGACCATTATCGCGCCTTACTGCGGTTATAACTAAGTTTTTGAAAGTATAAGGGTCCAATGCATTAAGTAGCCCTAGATCACCAAATGTTGAAATT
>JBPBQH010000220.1:0-2976 GCA_050954685.1 Janthinobacterium lividum
AAGCTATAATTAGTACAATTGATTTATCTACTAATAATTTAGTCAAAATTTATCAGTCCATACCATAAGCCTTAAACATATATATATGATATTGAAACAATTTATAATAATAGCTCCAGAATTGATGTTAACTGTTATGACCATGATTGGTCAGCTGTTTGCAGCTTTTTATGCTAAAGAAAACAAGACAACTATAAATACGATAATCGTTTTTTCTGCAGCTCTAATATTCTTTATATTGCAAATCCCTTCAGTTGAAATGAGTGGTTTTGAGGGGAGTTTTTTAATTAACGCCTACACGAAAACGTTCAAAATTATAGTACTAGGACTTATGGTAATGAACATAATAATTTATCAAGACCTTTGTGAAATTACCAATAAAGAGATCAAAATAGAATATGTAACACTAATTACGTTATCAACTCTTGGAATATTAGTTTCTATCTCTTCTAGAAATTTTTTATTATTATTTTGTGGTCTAGAGCTTCAGGCTCTCAGCGCTTACGCTATGGCTGCTTTTAATAGCTCTAATTATAAATCATCGGAAGCGGCACTGAAATATTTCGTACTTGGTGTCTTACTGAGCTGCATAACTTTGTTTGGTATGTCATTTATATATGGGTTTAGCGGTAGTCTAGAATATAACTCAACTCTCGAGTTGCTTAATTTGGAGGAAAAAAATATAGGATTGATTATTGGAGTAGTACTTTTAATATCCGGAATTTTATTTAAACTATCAGCCGCACCTCTGCATATGTGGACTCCTGATGTATACGAAGGGGCACCAATAATATCAGTGACTTATTTCTCTACTACCCAAAAGGTAGGAGCCTTAGCGATTTTGCTAAATGTACTCACTTTCGTAGTTAGCGATTACAAACAAATATCAGTCGATTTAATCAGGATAGTTGCTATATTATCCATGATTATCGGAGCATTCGGAGCAATTGGTCAAAAATCTCTAAAGAGATTGATGGCTTATAGCACAATCCTAAATACCGGGTATGTTCTTATTGGTATAGCACTACATAATCAAGCAGGAGAATATGCTGCTCAGCTATATATGATAATATATGTTATCGGAGCAATAGGCTTCTTTTCCTGTCTAATAGCGTTACTTGGTGCTAAAGCAGACGATGCTACCTTTGAAGATATAAAAGGTATAGCATCAAGCAGAAAAACAATTGCTGCTGTAATTTCATTAATTATGTTTTCTATGATAGGTATACCGCCTCTTGCTGGTTTTTTCGGTAAATACTACATCTTATATCAAGCAGTTTTAGTGAAAGAATTTACTCTCACTGGAGTTGGCATATTATCTAGCGTGATTTCAGCTTATTATTATTTAAAAGTTATAAGATCGATGTATTTCTTTGAAGAGAGTGCAGAATCTGCTAATAGAATAGCTACTCAAAGAGGCTTAATGTTAGTTACGTCTGCGAGTGTGACTTTTATAATATTATTTCCATATTTTTTGTTTAATTGAAGGTAATTGATTAGCAAAATGGATCAATCCTGGCAAAAAAAATATAAATTACTTATATTTGATAGTATCGATAGTACTAATTCGGAAGCAATAAGACTGGCGAAAACTAAGCCGATTGGTGATTTTGTAATATGGGCAAAATCCCAAACTAGCGGACGTGGTAGAGCTGGAAAGGATTGGCAATCCAATATTGGTAATTTATATGTAAGTATATTGATAAATAACTATATTCCTTTTACGGTGCAGCCTCAATTAGCTTTCGTCACAGCTTTAGCAGTATATGACGTAGTTAGTAATCTAATTATGGAAAACGAATCTGGCGTTTCTAAAAATGTCAAAATAAAATGGCCAAATGATATATTAGTCAATAATAAAAAAATTTCTGGTATTTTACTTGAATCTCTTGCTTTAAATAATAAAAATTCATTCATGGTTGTTGGAATAGGAATTAATATTAATAGTCATCCCACACTAACTCAACCTTCTACTGATTTATCGGCTGAAAGTGCAAAGCAACAAGATCTAGAGCAAGTTTTGAGTTTACTTATGATTAGTTTTGATAAGTATTTCTGTCTATGGAAAAAGGATGGTTTTTTAAAGATTAGAGAAGAGTGGTTAGGGAAGGCCGCTAGACTAGGTGAATTAATTACTATTAAAAATAATAATGATGAATTTAGAGGAATATTTGAGAACATAGATATTAATGGCAATATCGAATTGAAAGATGATAAAGGACAACTATCAACTCATCTAGCAGGTGAAATATTATTTGGAATAAGCAAATGAATAAAGCTGCGATCATCATGGTAGCTCCTCAGATGGGTGAAAATATTGGTGCTGCGGCCAGAATAATGAAAAATTTTGGATTTGATGATTTGCGCATAGTAGCTCCAAGAGATGGATGGCCAAATAAAAAAGCAGAAAGTATGGCGGTTGGTGCCGTAGATTTGCTAAAAAGCGCTGTTATATATACTAGTTTAGTAGAAGCCGTAGCTGATCTGCAACATTTATATTCTACGACGGCACTACCTAGAGATATGAATAAAGCTTATGTAAGCTCCAAAGAATTAGCTGAAAAATACCCCTATCCGTTTAAGGTTGGTATTATGTTTGGTCGCGAAAATTGTGGTTTGCGTAATGATGAAATAGCTTTAGCTAATGAAATTATTACCATCAATACTAGTGAATTCAGCTCGCTTAATATTGCCCAAGCTATAGCTATAGTATGTTATGAAATCTCTAAATGTAGTGCCAAGTCTAGTTTTGCCAATACTCAAAAATTAGCAAGCAAAGAGGAAATAATACTATTTTTGAATCATCTTGAAAATGAACTAGATATTAATGGCTTCTTTAAAGTCGCTGAAAAAAAGCCTCAAATGCTTAGAAATATAACTAATATTTTCACTCGTATTGATAAGATTTCAACAAGCGAAATTCAAAGTTTAAGAGGAATCATTTCGAGCTTCAAAAAAACCGAAGATAAGTAATTA
>JBPBQH010000130.1:0-2945 GCA_050954685.1 Janthinobacterium lividum
ATCCAAATGATTATAGCAAATATAAATTAGTCGCAGGTGAGAGACGCTGGCGAGCATGCAAATTAATAAATATGCTTGAAGTCCCAGTTATCATTAAAAATTATGACGATGACGAAATCTTAAGGGTGTCATTACTTGAAAATATTCAAAGGGAAGAATTAACCTCCATAGAAGAAGCAGAGGGTTATATCCAACTTATAAAAAACTTCAAGTATACTCAGGAAGATTTGAGCCATAAGCTAGGCAAAAGCAGAAGCCATATAGCTAATTTAGTTAGATTAACTAATCTACCAGACTCGATAAAAGATAAGGTAAATGAGGGGCAACTAACCATGGGCCATGCTCGTTGTTTGGTCGGCCATAAGGATTGTCAATTAATTGCTGATCATATAATAGAAAATAGCCTAAATGTTAGACAGACTGAAACCCTAGTTAGAGGATGGTCAAAACGTAAACATAATCAATATTCGAGCGAGCAGAAGACGGTTAGATCAAGAAAGAAAGTTGCTATACCCAATGCTGATCTTGAATTATTAGCGGTTAACTTATCAGAAAAGTTTAATATTAAAGTCAGCGTAGAAAATTTCACAGAAGGCGGTAATTTGGTATTTCATTATAAAGATTTAAAGCAGTTAGATCTAATTTTATCAAGGATAAATTAAATGCAAATCTTCTTAGATAGTGCGGATGTTTCAGAAATAGAAGAGATAAATAGTCTAGGTATAATTTCTGGAGTTACCACTAACCCTTCCTTAATGTCTAAAATTAGTGGAAAATTAAATGAAAGAGTGCTTCAAATATGTAAACTAGTTCAAGGTGATGTAAGTATTGAAGTGATCGCTACTGATTTTGATGGCATGATTGAACAAGGCAAGCAACTAACTAAAATTGCCGATAATGTTGTCATAAAATTACCTCTGACCTGGAACGGAATTAAAGCTTGCAAATACCTTACGACTAATGGATATAAAGTAAACATGACATTATGTTTTAATGCTAACCAAGCTTTAATAGCTGCACTGGCAGGAGCTACTTATATTTCACCGTTTATTGGTAGGCTCGATGATATTGGCTCAAAAGGAATGAGTTTGGTCAAAGATATCAGGCAAATTTATAACAACTACAAGGAGACATTGAACACTAAAATACTAGCGGCATCCGTACGTAATCCTGATCATTTTTATCATGCTGCCGTTTGCGGGGCTGACGTAGTTACCCTTCCTGGCAAAATCAT
The DNA here is from genome assembly GCA_050954685.1 of Janthinobacterium lividum. GTDB lineage: Bacteria > Pseudomonadota > Alphaproteobacteria > Rickettsiales > Rickettsiaceae > JBPBQH01. The sequence goes on from JBPBQH010000130.1 coordinate 1,235, forward strand.
TAAGCAATTATTAGAGCATCCTTTAACTAAGTCTGGCCTAGACGCTTTTACCGAGGACTGGGCAAATTCTAAATTGGAAATGGATATAGATAAGGTGTAATAATTACATTACTTGAGCTTATGCCTTAGATATCCTGCTAAGACATTTTAGCTATTTATAAATAAACTTTAATAATTTGTTTAATTATTGACCGCTGGCAATTAAGATAATATAGTACGTATCAATCAAAACAATCAGGATAATAGTATGCCTTACCTAAAACTTTACGAAAAATATATGAGTATTATAGGGCCAATCGGCAATTTAATGTTTTTTATACAAGCATACAAAATATTTACAACTAAAACTGCAACTTCAATTTCTGTTCAAGCTTTTAGCCTAAGTATGTTAGGACTAGGGAGCTGGCTGCTATATGGTGTTTTTCTGAAAAACAAACCTCTAATAATAGCTAATTTAGTAGGAGTAATAGGAGCAGCTCTAGTATTGGTTGGCACAGTACTATATGGTTAATAGAATTTTTTACTAATATATCAGTGTTCTATTGAGCAATATTAGCTTCAATAGAACATTTCTGAATAAATGTACTATAAGATTAATTTCACCAATAAGACTTTTAGTACATTCAGACTATCTATAAGCCACTCTGCTAAAAGCTATTTTGCTTAATTACTAGATAATTTCTTATACTTTAATTCTTGCATCATTCTTCGAATCTTAAATTTCAAGAAGGATCGATTGTCAAAGCATTGTTATAACTTTCTAAAGCTTGCAAATACTTGTCCATTTTATGAAGAGCAGCAGCCTTACTATAATAGATAACAAGCATTACTAAGCTCGATTTTGATCGCAGGATTACAAGCTTCTATAGCTTCTTCATACCTATTTAAATTAGAGAGACACAACCTCCTTTATCATAGTAGGCATGCCAATCATTAGGGCGCACTTTTAATGCAATATTATAATATTCTATAGCCCTTCCTTATATTGACACAACTTTACGTTTATTATGGCAAGCACTGGGACAACTAGGATCAATTGTCAAAATATTATTTTCACTTTCTATAGCTTGCAAATATTTACCTATTTTACACAAAGCAGAGGCCTTATGGTACAAAGCATCTATATTATTGGGTTCAATTTTGGCTGCTAGATCATAAGCTGCTGCCGCTTCTTCATATTGCTCCATCATGAATAGAACTCTGCCTTTATTATAATAAATAAGAGCACGCTCTGGCTCAAGCTCAATAGCGAGATCGTAATAATCTATAACCTCTTGATACTTGCGTTGCTCGAAATATAATAAGGCTTGATTATAATATTGTTGCGCTATGCCCATTTTTTTTATTTTAATATATTCCCAAAACTCGATTTTTATAAATGAGAACATCCAAATGAGCTCATCTTATTATAAAAACAATTATACTATTTTCCTCTTAGCTTGCAAGGCGGCACTGCCAAGGCTACTAATTACATGGAGTTACCTAATATCACAAATGTAGAATTAATAAATGAAAATGCACGCTGAAAATAAAATCAGTAATACTTACATACAAAAAACCATGCAAGCATATTGCCCATTAAGCCAACTATTAACTTAACTGTAATGACTTGTTCCTTTTATAGATATATAAGCTTATCATCATATTCTAAACACTTAACGTCGCTCTCGCACAAGTAATGTTTCATCTATCTAGTTTTTACCAAATTTGA
>JBPBQH010000178.1:0-2945 GCA_050954685.1 Janthinobacterium lividum
GGTTCAAAGATGCGTATAGTTGCTGAAGATATTGCAGCTGGCGGCGATTGGTCTAGGTATTCCAAACTAGACGGGTCTAACATATCATATCAAGGGCTTCCTGCTGAACTCATAGACTATAAAGAATATTTTTTCGACTCGACATTCAAGACTAAATTAGATCAATTGTATGACAGAGCCGAACCTTCAAGAAAGATTTCTTATTACACTCCTGAGTTTAAAGGAATCAGACTAGGTGTTTCGTACATTCCAGATTCAAGCAATGCTGGTAGTTCTTTAATTTCAGTGTTATCTGCTGGCATTAACGATATAAGTATTCCAAACACAACAAATACTTACGTAATCAATAGGAATGTAAAAGATGCTTTTTCTTTAGGTATATCTTACGATTACAACATATCAGATGGGGTAGATTTAAAGCTTGCTGCTACTGGTGAATATGGTAGAGCTGTAGGAAATATTAAATTAGTTGAAAATAGAGGCTTGGAGACTGAAAGAATCTTAAATCAATATAAGCTTAACGATTTAAAAACCTATAATATTGGTGCAATCTTAAACTACGGTAATTTTGGATATAGCGGGTCATATGGGACCTTAAATAAAAGTCTCACATCCGGAGCTTTTAATAAGACAGGACGTGGTACAAAATATTATAATGGCGCGATAGCCTATAGCCAAGGCCCAATTAAGACAAGTCTTTCTTACTTTAAATCTAGTAAATACAAAAACAATTTGAATTCGCTAACTCTGGGCAGTGAATACAAATTAGTACCTGGCTTATTACCGTACGCTGAAGTATCCTACTTTCAAGCAAAAGGTAAACCTTCATTTTATCCAGAAGCACCCAACAAAAAGATTAAAGGTACTGTTGCTGTGCTAGGAGCTAAACTTAAGTTCTAGTAAACAACTAGTAGAGTTTTAGTAGGTAGGAAGATCTGAATATATTTTTTCTACCCGCTAAAACTTTTAATATTTATAAATTAACTTTACTGACAAGAGATATTCTCTATAGTTACGACTATATCATAAAGTAATACTAATGAAAAAATTTCTATTCCTGGTATTAACCTATTTTCTTTTCGCCAACTTTCATATAAGAGATTCAAGAGCTTCTAAGATAGCTAGCAATGTTGAAAACAATAATATAATAGTGGAGCAAACTAGTGGCATGGATATATTCGATAGTCCTCTAGTCGAACCAGCCACGATAAATCACCATGCTCACAAAGCAAATTCTACTTCTTCGATTAGAATCATAGCAATGAATAAAATTACCGCTAAGACGGAAGATATTACTTTAAAACTTGAAGAATCTAAGTATTTTGGTAATATTAAGATCGTTGCTTATAAGTGTCACAAAAAGCATAATCCCTATAATGTTGAGTACCAAGCTCTATTGAGTATTTCGGAAGACAAAGTAGATGAAGAAAATAGAATTTTATTTCAAGGATGGATGTTTTCATCTGACCTTTCTATTTCTACCTTCGAACATCCAGTGTATGAAATATTTTTGAAAGATTGTTCATAAATGAAGCTTCCAAATTTAATTTTTTGTCTTGTAATACTAATACCATCAGTAGGTATGCTGTCTGGCTTGTCCTGCAGTTTTACTGTAACGCTGTTATTAATTGCTTTGATTAAATATTCTCCGATAAATACTTGCATTAATTTACGATCTCACGGCTTGGAAATCACTTTTGCATTGTGGTGTCTTATAAGCTGTTTTTGGTCGCAAAATATTATTAGCAGTATCACAATTTTTTCTGCTAACGCAGGACTAATTTTTCTTTATTCAATAACGACAAGTGGTCTCTCTACTGTAAGGATTAAATATATAGATATTGGTTTTGTAATAGGAATCTCAATTGCCATTATTCTATTTTTTGTGGAATCTAGTATGGGAGGAATATTTCATAATAATTTTAAATATTATTTCCAGAATAATTCCTTAAATAAATATTCTCTATATTCACTAGATAGAGGCTGTGCTCTATTAACTATTTCTAGCTGGCCTTTGCTCGAAATTTTTATAACTAAACGCAAATACTATATTAGTTGCTTATTATATTTGCTAATTCTCTATATACTTTGTTTATCCGATAGCTTAGCAAGCTTAGTAGGATTCGTCATAAGCGGAGGAGTATTCTTATTCATTAGAGTATTTTCAATAAAATTTTCTAAATATATCAGAATATTCTTAATTTTAATATTTGCGAGCTTTCCACTAATAGCTTATAATATGAACCCATCGACCATCTCAGATCGTTACTCAAAATTGCTACCTGATTCAGCAAAGCATCGTTTATTTATCTGGAATTTTGTTAGCAAGAAGATTATTTCGAAACCTATATTAGGTTATGGATTTGGTAGCTCCAAGAAATACGTTGCCCCACAAGAAGAGATGATAAATTATAACGGCTATTATTGGTCTCCGCTACCTTTGCATCCTCACAATAATGTATTGCAAATACTTTTTGAAACGGGCTTGATAGGTTTTTCTCTTTTTCTATTATCAATATCAAAATATCTAAAGAAACTAGAGCAGATGATAATTGTAAATCCTACTATAGGCGGTATATTTTATGCTTGTTTTATTAATTACTTTGTTATTGGGATGATATCTTTCAGTATCTTACAAGTATGGTGGGTAGCTTCGGCTATCTGGGTAATGTTAATGTTAAAATATAATGTACGAAATACTCAAGATCAAAATCTAAGAACTTATTAATTAAATTATATTAGCTAAAATTAACTTCTATACAAATTTTCGTTGCTGCCATAATCTCCATACTATATAAATTATAAAACTCTAAAATCATTATTATTGTTAATTATGAGTAAATGGATATATTCTTTTCGAAAGTATAAAGGCGAAGGTAGCTCACAGATGAAGGAGATCTTAGGAAGCAAAGGAGCTAGTCTTGCCGAAATGTCCAATCTAGGTT
>JBPBQH010000221.1:0-2927 GCA_050954685.1 Janthinobacterium lividum
TACGTTAATGCTAAGCAAGAGGCACTAGGTGTTATAAACGACTCTATAACCAATATATTTGAGATTAAAGTTATAGGTAACGCTTGGACTGAGTACAGATTAAAGTTGACTCCGACTCTACAAAATTGGGTAAATTGGGATCGAAAGACGCGCAAATTTGAAGCTTACTATGTCGATTGTGCAGATACTATTATGGTAACAATCATGGGGGCTAGTCAAATTTACTTGCTTAGTTTTCTATATCAAAAAGGTCAAATTACAGCAGGAGAGTTTGCTTTTATTTTGATAGTCACGTTAAATGTTCACGAGGAGCTAGCCAAATTTATAGACAATGCTCTATGTAATATAGCGCCTGCTTACGCCTCACTGAAAGCATCATTTATATTTATAAATGCTCCTAATGGATGTTATCGATAGACTTGATGCTAAAGTTCTTGCAAATGTGAGAGGTGAAATAATATTTGATAAGGTATGTTTTGCTTACAATGAAGATCAACGGGACATCCTTAATAATTTAAGTTTGCACATTAAACCTGGTCAAAGAATTGGAGTTGTAGGAGCTTCTAGTGCCGGGAAGGCCACTATTATTAAATCTTTAATTAGGTATTTTAATATTAAAAGTGGGCAAATCTTCATCGATTCTGAAGATATAGCCGATATTACTCAACAATCATTACGTGCTAACATCTCGATCATTCCTCAAGATATTACCATGTTTCATAGAACTATTTTAGAGAATATACAACTTGCTAAATTCGATGCTAGTTTCGAAGAAGTTGTAGAGGCTTGTAAAAAAGCAAGAGTTCATGATGCTATTTTAGCATATGATACAATTGTAGGCGAGCGAGGTGTTAAAGTTAGTGGCGGACAGAGACAACGTATAGCGATTGCACGCGCTATACTAAAAAACGCACCTATTTTAATTCTGGATGAGGCAACTTCGGCTTTGGACACTCCTATAGAAAAGTTAATTCAAGCGTCACTAAATGAAATTTTTGCAACAGTTAATACTACAATGATAGTAATTGCTCATAGACTATCGACCATATTACATATGGATTATATTATAGTTCTTGAACATGGCGTTATTGTTGAAGAAGGAAACCACCAACAACTTTTGACCTTAAATGGCCTGTACAAAACTTTTTGGGATTCACAGACTAAAGGCTTCATTTGCTAAAAAATATTCTTAAAATAAAAATGCTGATATAGATTTAGTATCTAACTGCAAGAAGTTTATACTGGATATGAATTTTCGATATTTATTTCTGTAGCTATGTTTTTTAATCTTTCTATACCGCTAAAATCCGTAGCAGTCATCCAAGATTGTAAATTAGCCTTCTCTAAGAAATAGACTAGATATTCTTTACGCCTATCATCCAAATGTACAAATATTTCATCTAGTAGTAGGATAGGTCTAGAACTACCTACCTTGAGACTTGCATTAATTTGCGCCAAAGTTACTGAAATTAGCATTGCCTTTTGCTCACCGGTAGAGCATAGTTTAGCTGGTTTATTCTTCTCCTTATGTGTTATCAAGAAATCGCTACGATGAACCCCGAAGTTAGTCCTACCTGATAGTTTATCTTTAAGTCTTAGACCTAATAATTGGCACTGGATATGATTTAGAATATCTTCTTCCCTATGAGCATCTAACATTGATTCAATCGTACCTTCAATCGATAGCAATGATTTTGGAAATTCGCTGACTAATTCTTCAGTAGCAGACTGCATTTCTTGTAGCACAAAAGTCCTAGATCTAGCTATCTTTAGAGATACATCGGCTATCTTGGTTTCAATAATTGATAACCATCTTTCATCAAGTAGATCTTGCTGTAAAATTTTTAATCGCTCGCTAATATAATATTCATATTCATGAATTCTAGAGGCATGATCTTGATAAAAACTATAAACAATACGGTCAAAAAACTTTCTTCTACTACTAATTCCTTCGAAAAAAATATTCTCCATTTGTGGAGTAAGCCAGATAATATTTATGAACTTGCATAGTTCGCTATTCTGTATTTTAGAACCATTAAACTGAATAGTTCTCCTAATAGAACTTTTGCTAAATTGGCTAGAAATTTGAGCATTACCAAGTTTACTTTGAAAGAGGCCGTTAGCATACCAAGCTTCTTGACCAATCGCACATATTTCATCAAACTTCGCGTTTCTTAGACCTCTGCCAGGAGAGAATAATGATATAGCCTCTAGTATATTGGTTTTACCCGTACCATTTTCACCTATTATAATTACACATTCATTGGATGCTTTGATTTTAAAATGAGAAAAATTGCGATAATTTTCTAGTTCAAGCTCTTGTAAATAAATGCTTTCCATAGTGATTTAGCAGAATATATTAAGGAATTTATACATTTCAAATTAAGACAATGACGCGAATAATTAGTTTATTTTTAATTCTCCAGATTTTAGTCTCAACTTTATTAATTTTAAAACTCTAGGGCTTGCATCAATCACTTCTAATTCTAATATGTTCGAAATATCAAACTTAGTTCCAATTGTAGGCACAGTTCCTGCTTTATCTAGTACTAGTCCACCTATAGTGTCAAACTCGTCATCTTCTTCTTTCAGCTTTATACCGAGAATTTTTTCTAACTCTTCAACCTCGACTCGGCTGTTAGAAAGTATAGTAGTCTTGTTTAATATTTTATAATTGTCACTTTTCAGTTTTTCGTCGTGCTCGTCATCAATTCTGCCGAATATTTCTTCCATTATATCTTCAATAGTAACTATCCCGTCTGTACCTCCATACTCGTCAACAACGACTGCGATATGAATACGCTTTCTTTGCATCTCAGTCAATAGATCGCCTATTCTCATCGACGGAGCGGCTTTTATAGGCTTTCTAATCAATTTTCTTAGATTGAATTCCTGCTTTTCAGCTATTACTTTAAATAAATCCTTAA
>JBPBQH010000074.1:0-2915 GCA_050954685.1 Janthinobacterium lividum
GTTCACAGCATTACCTAAAATTTCCCTAATGAGTTTGAATTATAATAAGCTCTTTTAAAATAATTAAAATAATAGCCTTATAGATTTTATTTTCTGCTTAATTTAGCAAAGTATATACATAACTAGTGACAATGACAGCACCGAAAATATTGTAGTGATAGTAATAATTGAGGCCATTGATTCTGGATCTCCACCGAGCTGGCGTGAAAGCACATAAGCAGTACTAGCACAAGGCAAGCAACTATAGAGCACTCCGACTGACCTCTCAAGTCCTGTTATTGACATTAAAGTTAGAACTATTACAGTTACTATAGGCAAGACAATAAGCTTAACTGCACTAGCAAATATTACTTGTCTTACTCTAGCAGTGCTGACAATGAACTTTAAACCAGCACCTATATTTAACATTCCTATGGCAAGTGCAGAATCCGATAAGCTCGATATTGCATTTTCGACACCAAGGTGAAGATTTAGATTATAATAGTTAAATATAAAACCTATTAAAGTTGCGATGATCAAGGGATTGCTAGTAATTAATTTTGCGACTAGAAAAAAGTTCTTAGTCCTATTGGTTTCTGGGTCAGCGTTTGGAATGTAAGTAGCAAAAACCATAACGCATATAATATTAGTAAATATGATCATATATGAAGAGATCACAGAAATTATTGCAAGTCCTGCTTCGCCAAATAGGGCACTACCAGCACCAAAAAATACGTAAGTATTATATCTAATAGCTCCTTGGAAAGTTGAGGTGAATTGAATTTTATCGTGATCATTCTTTCTACGGTGCACTATCAGGGTAACTGCAACAATAGTGGTCGCGGTAATTAAGGCAATAACCAGTTTAATTAATGTATTGGAGCTTAAATCAGCCCGAGATATATAATTAAAAAGTACAGCTGGGAATAATAGAAAATATGATAATTTCTCGAGTCCCCGCCAAAACTCATCTGAGGTCAACCATTTTTTTTTAATAATACTGCCAAGTAGAGTGATCAAAAAAATTGGTAGAATACTTGAAAATATATTCTGCATTGTCGACTTATAAAAAATAGCAGATCCCATGATAACATAGATTATTTCCAAATCAAGGCAATTAAGTGACGCTTTGTTTGAGGGTATTTAAGGCAACAGTATAGTTCAATCACAAGCTTTTCTCTTATATATGAATGATTTAGATAAGTAGCACCCCAGAATTGTAATAGATTAGTTTACATGATAAAAAGTCAAGTTATCTTGCCTATCTCACCATAGGAGCCTGATCACAGGAATATCTTCATTCAAATGCTGGGTTGAGAGCTAGCAGCAGAGGCTACTAATATGTAAATTACAAGAAGCAATATAATATCAACTCAAATGTGGTAAGTCTTATCTTTTTTAAGCTTCACCTTTGGGCAATATTCTAGCTAAAATATTCTCTAGCGGTAATTTAAATAAGTCCGCAATACCTAACCCGCTATCACAATTTGCTGCTAATTGAGTAATAAAAGGTACTTGAGCAATTAGAGGAATATTGTATTTCTGTGCTAAATTTTTGCCACTATTACCTTTAAATAACTCAATTATGTTTTCTGAATGAGAGCTAACGACACTGCTCATATTTTCAATGATACCCAGAATTGGCAGATCGAACTTCAAATATAGCTCAATTGCTTTACTAACGTCTATTTCAGAGATTTTTTGAGGTGTAGTTACTAGCACTACGCCTCCAATATTATAATTCTCAAGAAGTGCCAGATGAATATCTCCGGTTCCTGGAGGCATATCTACTATCAAGTAATCTAGGTCATTCCAGGCCGTGACACTTAAAAGCTGAAAAATAGCCTTACTAGCCATAGGGCCTCTCCAAGCAATAGGCTCACCCTTAGTTAAAAATCCTAGCGAATTGACTTGAATATTGCGAGATACTAAAGGAATCATTTTTTTATTAAAGATTTCGGGCATTCCAGACAAATTAAGCATGTTAGGTATAGAGGGACCATAAATATCTGCATCAACTAGGCCAACATTATTTCCTGCGAGCTGCAAATGTTCAGCTATCAGAAGACTTATCGTAGACTTGCCGACACCACCTTTGCCTGCAGCCACTAAAATTATATTTTTGACTTTATCTATATTGTGTTTTGGTTTTTTGGCTTTAGCTTTTATGTGCTGGTTGCCATCAGCCTCATCACTACCCTCGACGTCACTAGTTAATATTATAGTTATCTTGCCAATGTTCTTGATATTTTTTATGCTTTCTTCAGCTATTATTCTTACCCGTCTGCCTTCATAAAAACCGTGCCTAGCAATATTAATAGAGAAGCCGATATCTTGCCCTTTAACTACTATATTCGAGATAAAATCTATTAATTTACTGCCATCTTGAAACTTAATATTAGAGATTTTGTCAGTAACTTGATTATTTAGACTAGCCATACTTGAAATATCCAATAAGTTTAATATATTAATAGTTAGAGTTTATTAAATCAAAGCCTAAATTAAAGCAGCAGTATGTTCAGCAATATCTTTAACAAATCTCCCTGGGACAATTCAGAACCAGTTAAAAATATATTCACTAAAGTACGTAAGAATCAATTTAACTTTAATGGTTTTCAATTTAATTTCAATAATAAGATAGTTATTATAATATCAATAGGTTTAGCATTACTTTGGCTAGCTTCTGGTATTTATGAAGTTAAAGAAGGAGAAGAGTCAGCAGTTATGCGGTTTGGTAGCTTTGTACGCAAAGGAACCCCTGGTCTTAACTATCATCTACCAGCACCTTTTGAAATGGAAATAATTGAGAAAGTGAATCAATCTCGTAGAATTGAAATTGGTTATCGATCATATGCTGGGGGTGGCCGCTCTGGTAGTGAAAATTCCAAATCTAACCCCGTTGAGAGTACTATGCTTACAGGGGATGAAAATATTGT
>JBPBQH010000131.1:0-2914 GCA_050954685.1 Janthinobacterium lividum
GCTAATAAATTATTCCTGACTAAATTTAAGAATAGATTTAAAGGCGTTATTACACTCGAGAATCGGGCTAAGATTAAGATAGCTAGTCTTAAGGATCTAATGTTAAAACTCAATACTAGATATAACTTCCTTAGCTCTCGTGAGCTCAATAATTTTAAAGCTGGTGGGAGTAGTTATAGTAATATTAGAGAACTAGCTCATCTCGACAGAATAGCCAGCAACTTACCGATCATGATGCCTGCCTATATTCCAGTTATTACTAGCCACTACGGAATCCGAAAACATCCAATCAATAAAAAAAGGATAAAATTTCATACAGGTATCGATATGGCTAGTCGTAAAGCTTCTGCTATATATGCTTCTGCAGATGGGATAGTTTGCAAAGTAGAAAGAATGAAAGGCTATGGTAATACGGTAGAGGTCAAACATTTTGGAAGTTTCAAAACGAAATATGCGCATCTTAAAAAAATTGATGTTTTTGAAGGTGAAAAAATAGTCAGAGGACAAAAGATTGGCACTCAAGGCAACACTGGCCAGGCAACTAGCGAACATCTACATTACGAAATTTGGCTAGGTAATAGACATCTAAATCCTTTCGATTTTATTGCTCATGCTTGTAAATGCTGAATATTTGTTATATATAAATAGTGTTATGTAAGGGGCCGTAGCTCAGTAGGATAGAGCGAGTGATTCCTAATCACTAGGTCGGAGGTTCGAATCCTTTCGGTCCCACCATGATTATTTGGCTCAATTAGTTCTTCGTTAGTTAGTCAATAATGAAGTACAAATTTAATATAATAAACCCATTATGAGAAATATATGTCTAAAGTTGTAATTCTAATTTTGCCCTTAATTCTTTCTGGTTGTTTCCCAGCAATATTTACTGCAGCAACAGGTACTACTTTAGCAGTAGCCAAAGATAGAACTATAGGCGAAACCGTCCGCGACATAAAAATAGCTAATAGCCTTAGAGCGGAACTAATTAAAAAAGATTTTAGAGAAATTTACACAAAAATCAATATTGAAGTTGTTGATGGCAGAATTCTTCTTACCGGCAAAGTTAATACTGAAGAACATGTACTCAAAGTAATTGAGATAGCGTGGAAACAAGATGGAGTTAAAGAAGTATTAAACGAAATTAAAGTCGATGAACATAGTAGTCATTTTAACGTAGTCCAATATACAAAAGATTCCCTAATTACCACTCAAATTAAGTCTAAAATATTTGTAGATCGTAGCATCAAGTTTGTTAATTATACTATAGTTACCCTCGATAATGTCGTATATCTTTTCGGTATCTCGAGGTCGAATGATGAACTCGAAAAAGTCGCAGAAATAGCCTCTAAAATTAGAGGAGTTAAAAAAGTAGTAAGTCATGTTGAATTCAAAAATAGTTCTGAAAGCGATCACGAAGGTGCCTCTTTTAAAGACTACTAATACCTCTATTTGGTAATAGAGATAAGTAGAATTTTATGAAAAATGTCTCCTTAAGAAGGTTTTATGCCTTGTCTATATTGTCTATAGTATTAGTCCTTTCAGGATGCTCAAACTCGCAGACAAAATTGCATCAATATTTATCAAAAGAAGATCCGAAACATATTAGTTATGCTGGTCACTATAAAATAGGTGATCAATATAAAATCAAGAATCAAAGCTACAAGCCAGCAGTCAATATCAACTATGATGAAGTAGGAATTGCTTGCTGGTATGGCAGTAAGGATAGCTTCCATGGTAAAAAAACTGCTAACGGTGATACTTATAATAAAGCTGTTTTAAGTGCAGCACATCGGACTCTTCCTCTCCCAAGTTTAGTTAAGGTCACTAATCTCACTAATAATAAATCTTTGATAGTAAATATTAATGATCGGGGACCTTTTCATAAGAATCGATTAATCGATGTATCTGAGCGCGCAGCTGAGATTCTAGGCTTTAAAAAGCAGGGGATTGCTAAAGTAAGGATACAATATTTGCATGAAGATACAAAACGATTTCTGAATAACATATCACTAGTACCCGGGCATAACAAGAAGCCTAGAGGCAAAATCAGTAAATCTAGATGTAGTATTAATTGCCACGTTAAACTTGTAAACATGAAACATAAATTAGCGTTCGTTCCGTAAATAGCGGCAAGGAAATAGCTAAATTTATCTGATAATATTTGTATAGCTTGAATGAAATATTAAGCGTATCGCAAGAAATGTGACTTAAGTCGTAGTTATGATCTCCATATATTTTTTATATTAAAAAATGACTCAAGTTACTGATCAGTGATGAATAATATAGTTATAAATTTTTTCATTTAGATTAGATATGCTATATAAAAATAAAATTTTATCAATATTTTTACAGTTTTTTATAATTCAGAAATTTCTCAAGGTTTGGTGTGTCGGTCTTTTATTGTCCCTGTTTTAGTATATAATCTTTAATTAGTTACCACTTAAGTAGTCATTGGTGTTATATTGATGTGCTCTTAACATACATCCTTGGGGCTACTGCTTACAAGACTTATACGTAAGAGCGATTAAAGGGCTTTCAATATATATTTATTTAACGACGAAAAAGTCGCAAGAATAATATTTGAAAGCCTCTACCAAGCATTAGATCAGAGCAAAGTAATAAGGTGCTTCGAGTGCAGTAGTACTTGAGATAATTCTTATGATTATCCAATTATTCCAATATGAGTGATGGAGTACAGGAAATTCAAAGGTGCCATTTGAGCTGCACCCTTAAGCTTTTTTTGAGCGAATCTTTTCATCAAATTCAAAAGAAACATCGGAGCACAATAATCAATCAAATGATTAAGAGAAATCAGGAGCCTCAAGATCCTGTCATCGAGTCGTTTCTTTTGCGCGCTTCTTTTCTTTTTCTTCTTTCTGTTTCTTGCTCTTTACGCACTTTCTTGACTGAAGGAGGC
>JBPBQH010000179.1:0-2774 GCA_050954685.1 Janthinobacterium lividum
CCCATGTCTATCTTCGTTGCAGGTTTTATTCTTTCTACTTTAGGAAGTATATTCTTACTCCACTTCATTAGACTTGTCGGACTGGTCTTAAACAACTCGCTCGTTTTTAATATGCTTAAGCCTTTCTCCTTCCTAACTTGAAGTACTTTCTTTCTGAAATCTATTGAATATGTCATAATAATTTATCTTATACCATTTTTATATTGCTTTTAGAAATACTGATAGCACAGGATAAAGTAGCCAAAGAAGCTACGATTATAGAAGGACAGGAGCAGTTAGCTAATAAATCCTTGCCAGAAACATTAGAGTCTGATCATAATACAGAAATAGATCCAAGTGAAGTTCATGGAATGCCTCATAATTTCGGGGGTACTGAAGTTGCTGTTATAGCGGAAGTTCTTGAATGAGCTTCCTATATATAAGCTGCACTAGTTGAGAAAACAAAGTCTTATAAACGATTGCTCTATCAAAAGTGGCTATCTCAGTATTATACAAATAGGTACGTTTTCAAATACTTCCTTATCATCTGCTAAATTTATTCTCTTTCTATTTATGGCAGATAACAAAACATTATTGCACTCGAGATAGAATATCGCAGGTGCATAATTTATGATGGTTAGCTAAAAGCAAGCTCTCGAAACTGCAGTTGACAGAAACTTTATTGATACGATACTATTGTCAGTTTTTACCAGAAATAATATTGCAAGGATTTAGATAGTATTTGAGATACAAGATAAGTTATCGTAATTTGGAAGGGACGATGATGGGAAAAGGGGTAATAGTTGATCACACTAAGTTATATAGATGGGGAGGCCTCAGGTGAATTAGCAGAGCGCATTAGATATTATTCAAAGCTACATTGGCCATCATAGCATGTAGATGAAACGTATATCAAAGTAAAAGAGATTTTATGCTATCTTCAATAAGAGATATTGCAGCTGCAAAGAAATTCCTCAAATAAGCAATATACTAACTGCGCAGTAAAAACTGAAACTATAACTACCGATAAGCATGCTCCATACATCAAAGCTATAAGCCAGTTGAAGCAAAGAAAAAACATTCGCAAGTAATAAACTAAAGCTTCTACAATATCGATATCTCAATAACATCTATTGCTGGTCTTTTATGTTAATTCCATTAGGTCAAACTAACAAATAAAAGTATTGTTGTTGACAATCAACGCCTTACATATAGGTAAATCTAGGGGCTTTACGGCTTAGTTTGGTAAGTAGTTAATTATCAGTTTGAAGGTCACTGATACGCAAATGATAAAGCCACCGATATATGCATCTACTTAGCCAAAGAAACGACTCTAGTCTAACCAAATTTTTTATTGTTTTTTCTTTAGGTTTTCCTTACTCGATTTATTCTTGATATATTTAAAGTTAAATAAATTTAAGAAATCACCACTTATAGTTTATTGACTTGTTCATAAATTCTATTATAATTACAGGGCAAAATTCGCAATTAACTAACTTTAAAACATATGTCAATTATATTAAAATTAACTCAAGCTCTAAATTCTAAACTATGTCATGACATGTCTGGACTTGTTGGGGCAATTACTACAGGAATGGAATTAGCTAATTCAGCGGATCTGGTAATTAAGGATGGGGCTAATCAAATTCTTAGTACTGCCCCTGGTGAGTTATATAATTTAATGAACTTTTATCGGATGGTTTACGGCTTTTCTGCTGAATCGGATACTATATACTTCAGCAAAATCAAAGATTTATGTAATAATATCATAGACAAGAAAATTGAGTTTGAGCTTTCAGCAAAAAGTAGTTCTAAGATTAATAGGAGCATAGGACAATTAATAATCTGCCTGGTTGTGTCAGCCAGCAAAAATATATTAAAAGATGGTGCAATCAAAGTAGATATCGAAAAGAATAGTGATTATATAGTAGTAGCCGCACATGGAAAATATTTAAAAAGAGAAGTAAGTAGGATAGTTACTTTGAGTGTGCAAGAAGAACTAAATATATATAATGTACATGAGTATTATACATTTTACTTGAGCAAAATCTTGGACTTTAGAATATCTGTAGATCAGCTTGAGACTCAAATTCGATATACTGCTTCTTACCTTGGGGAACATAGATAAATATATATTAGTGATTCAGCTATTGAAAATAGTGATTTCATTTAAATAATCTTCACCAATCATACACATCCAAAATTTCGGTGTAATGTCAACAAAATTCACAAGAAATAACAGTAAGAAATATATTAACCAATCGTATCTCAATCAGCAAAATGAACTTTAGTTTGTTTAGAACTTATTGATTATTCTTAATAATAAAATTGACTTATATACAGATTTGATTAATATTAAAAATAGAGTAACCGTAAGGCTATTTTGGGGTGTAAAAACCTTTTAGTTAACTTGGTAACGTATTAGCCATCATAATAATGCAATCCTCGACTTTCTTGGTTAAGGAGATGTCGGGGGATACTGGCTATGTCCAGGGCTTAAGGTAAAACTTTAAGCCTAAAAGCTAATGTAACTGTAGTTGGCGTTTTTCTCAACTTCCCGACCACAACCTACCAAATCTTTTGCTGTTACAATGATGAGTTAGTAAGTAAACTAGTGCTATTGGGCAAGTATTATGCTTATTAGCCACCAATTGACAGATGCAATTCCTGTAAGCATCTACTGGAAGGATGTAAAAGGGTATCTATCTAGCTTGTTGCGATAAATATATGCTAGATACGGCAGGACCCATGTCTAAAGAACAAGGAAAATCAGACTATCCCATATGCAAAAAGGT
>JBPBQH010000132.1:0-2770 GCA_050954685.1 Janthinobacterium lividum
TTCATCGTTATATATTAAAGTTACCAACAGAGAAGATCCTAAAGAAATTGTAATTGATGAAGTTGTAGGACAAATGTTGACTAATGGTATATGTTTCTTCTCTTTCGTAATTATTAGCAACTCGGTCCTTACCAAAATTTGGACTCTCGAGCTTATAGAAATAGTCTTCTTATTTTTCTTACCTTTCCTTCTGTTTAGGATTTTCGATATTTTTAAGCCTTGGCCGATTAATTGGTTAGATGAAAACATTGGAGGTGGATTTGGTATTATGCTAGACGATATTTTAGCAGCTATTTTTGCCTCCATTGCTTACTTTGTGATCGTCTTTCTCGTTATAAATATAATATCTAGATTATAGATTAAACATTCTTGACTTTTTGAACCTTTAGTTGTTTTTTAATAAAAGTGCAAAACTTCAGGTTTAACTTAAATATAGTTATATATTATGCAGAATTGTAAAAATTTTCAGAATGATACTTCAAAATATCTCTCAAATATACTAACCAAGAATGAAAGTATTTTTAAACAATTGATAAACTCGAAAAGTAAATATTTGAAATGCTTTAACTACAATGATCAACAAATAATCCCAGCTGGTATAGGTTTTGCCACAGCGGGAATAATTAATCATTGGGAAAAACTAGACGATAATCAAAGGAAAAATTACGTAATTACTTTAGCTAAAAGCTCCGATAGAGCGATTTGTTTGGCAAGTAATATGCTAGACTTGGCTTATATTAACAGTGAAGATTTTGTAATGGAGAGTCGACTTACTGATCTGGGGCATTTAATATCAGAAAAATGCTTTGAATACAACTCAATATTTAAAGCAGCTGACAACGTCAAAATTACCTGCGGTATCGATGGAGAAGTAGTGGCAATCTGTAATAGTTATTACATTAGAAGAATACTAGATAATTTATTGAGCGAAATATTAGATAATTTACGCAATGTAACCATAGAAGTAATTTTGGGGAGCTTTAAAAAAGAGTTTTATGAATTCGCCGATGTTAAATTGTTTTTAAAATCAAAAGATCCAAAAGAGACTCAAGATTTGGTAATTATCCTCAATAAAATTGTAGATGTTGATCTTAAAAGCGAAATAAGAAATCAGTTAATAGAGACAATAGTCGAGATGCATAAAGGTAAGATACTAACGAAGTTACAGAACAATCTAGGTTTTATAAATCTTACTATACCAACTCAATGTTAGAGCAGTAATTATTTATATTGGTGCAGATATAATTTAAAGAAAACTCTATACTAGCTGGATCAGTTTCAGATCATAAATTTTGGAGCCATGGATCATGGAGCTAGTAGTTCTTACCAACTGTCTACCTGCTAAACTAATACTTTCAACTTCTCGTAAAGTATGATATGGTCTCAAACATTAGCTCATATGGCTATTTTAGGTATTCTAAGATAATTTTCACATTTATGAGGTTAGAAATGTCCATTAAATTTGAATTCAACATTGGAGATAGAGTAGTATATCCATCTCATGGGGTTGGAGAAATAATAAACATAGAACCGCAAAAAGTTGGCGATACAGAAATCATGTTTTATGTAATATCCTTTCCTCGCGATAAAATGATAGTCAGGGTCTCCGTGAAACGTGCTACTGCTTCTGGCTTGAGAACACTTGCAGACAGGAGTGACCTAAGCGCTGTATATGATATTTTGAAGAGGGTGAAATTATCTAAAAATACTAATAAAATGTGGAGCCGCAGAGCTGTGGAATACGGCAACAAAATAAATTCTGGCAATATCGTAGCCTTGGCTGAAGTTGTTAGAGATCTCTACAAAAATTCTGAAAGCGAACGCTCTTACAGCGAAAGAACTATATACGAATCAGCTCTCAATAGACTTGCTCGTGAAGTTGCAGCTCTTGAAACTATCGAGTTAAGTGAAGCAACTAATAAACTTATTGAATATCTAGAACAAGAAATCGCAGCATAGCTATACTAGCTGAAAGTTTAGGACAAGAGAGATAAATTTCCTCTCTCAGTCGTTATATCGATTCGATAGAAATATAACATCGACAATACTTAAAGAGATGAAAGTTTCTGTGTAGCCATCCCTCTTATAATGACTCTCATGCTCGCACCCCTTATTTAAGTGGTGGCTACTAGTCTCATAATAAGGAATAACATAAAGGTCAAAATCGTGCTTCTAGAACATTGCGTTTCAGCTATACCTCATACTTACAAGAATTTGTTTTAATACATTAGGAAATGGTCACTCAACGTTTCATATAATGATACAGAATCATGGTTTGGTGGGTGGTGTAATGATGATATAACTCTAGCGCTTGTAGCTCTGAAGAATAAAAATACTCCAATAGGCATCTGTTCACTACAAATGGATGATGGAATTAGACAAGATTTATTCCCTTAGATTAGGAGATTTATGCGTAGATTCACAATATCAAAATAGAGGAATAGGAAAACTTCTTATTGAAGCTGCAAAGGATAAAACAAAAAAACTGGGATTTAATAAATTGTACCTTTTTACTCCCGAAAAATCTCTTCCAAGTTATTATACAAATTTAGGTTAAAACATCATTGGAGAAGATAAGTACTATAATAATAGTGTCACAATCATGGGAATAAAATTATAATATATGGGATTAATTTTATGCAATTAATAATCAGCAAATTTTCTAATATCTTTAGAAGGGTAAACTTGTAGATAGGCAGTTGTATCAATAGTTTAACAACTTGCTCTTGCATCTATTCTAAAATTTATATCACTGCTCTTCTGTAAAACA
>JBPBQH010000075.1:0-2767 GCA_050954685.1 Janthinobacterium lividum
GTATTTCAGCTCACAAAATTTATGGGCCGAAAGGGATTGGAGCACTTTATGTTAGGCGTAAGCCGAGAACTCGTTTGACTCCTCTTATAAACGGCGGTGGCCAAGAAAGAGGCTTAAGATCTGGGACTCTGCCAACTCCTTTAATAGTAGGATTTGGCAAAGCAGCAGAGATAGCTATAAATGAGATGGAAAAAGATTACCAACATGTCAAGGAACTATTTAATCATTTTCTTACTTGCATTAACGCTCAAATTCCTGAAGTTTATTTGAAT
This sequence comes from Janthinobacterium lividum, assembly GCA_050954685.1. Classification (GTDB taxonomy): domain Bacteria; phylum Pseudomonadota; class Alphaproteobacteria; order Rickettsiales; family Rickettsiaceae; genus JBPBQH01. The sequence continues at coordinate 273 of JBPBQH010000075.1, forward strand.
GGTTCGAAAGAGCAACGATACCCAGGTAACTTAAATTTAAGCTTTGCCTACGTAGAGGGTGAATCCATGATCTTAGCAATAAAGAATCTAGCGGTATCTTCTGGATCAGCTTGTACTTCTTCCTCTCTTGAGCCCTCTTATGTTCTGCGTGCCCTTGGAGTGGATGTTGAGATGGCCCACACTTCGATAAGATTTGGTATTGGCAAATCCACTACTAGAGAAGAAATAGACTACGCAATAGAATTAATTATATCTAAAATAGACAGACTTAGAGAGTTGAGTCCTCTATGGGAAATGGTACAAGAAGGTATAGACCTCAAGACAATACAATGGGCATCTCACTAAAGTAAAAATAATAATGGGAAATTAAATGGCATATGATTCAAAATTAATCGAACACTACGAAAACCCGCAAAATGTTGGCTCGCTGGACAAAGATAATCAGAATGTAGGAACTGGCTTAGTCGGAGCCCCAGCATGTGGTGATGTAATGAAATTACAAATTCGAGTCGATGATAACGGTATTATCGAAGATGCGAAATTTAAGACATTCGGTTGTGCTTCCGCAATTGCTTCAAGTTCGCTTGCGACAGAATGGATTAAAGGAATATCTGTAGATCAAGCAAGTAAGATAAAAAATAATCAGATTGCACAATATTTATCTTTACCTCCGGTGAAGATCCATTGCTCTATGCTGGCTGAGGACGCAATTAAAGCAGCAATCGCTAATTATAAGTCAAAAAGAAACCCTTGAAATTACTAGTAGTGATATGTCTAATAACATAATGTCTATTACTGATGTAGCAATTGAACAAGTTAGAACTTTGCTCCGTGATAGAAATAAATATTCCCTAGGTATTAGAGTTGGAATAAGAACTGGTGGTTGCTCAGGAAAAACTTATTTTATCGAATATGCAGATGAGAAAAATAAATTCGATGAGATTATCGAAATTGACGGGGTCAAAATTTTAATAGATCCTAAAGCACTAATGTATTTGATTGGGACTAAAATGGACTATAAAGAGGCTGATTTTAAATCAGGTTTTGTTTTTATAAATCCGAATGAGAAGGGTAAGTGTGGCTGCGGCCAATCATTCAATGCATAAGAATATTGTGCACAGCCTTGCGTACTTTTATTTCATATAGGTCCTGTTTATCTAGTATATTTTTGACCCACTAATTTGATGTTCACTTAGTGTTTGTGCTTTTATTGCTCACTCACAGGCACGGGTAGATATTACTATATATTCCTGATTTAGATATTTTTTAAAATAGCTTCTAGTTTTTTCTAGGTAGGAGTTTTTAATTTTCGCATTTTGAGGATACCTATTAGTAGATCTAGTTATCTGAACTTAAATAACCATTAACTTCTATTTTTTTGAGTTTTGCTTCTTCTATATCGTTATAATCAATTCAATTGGGTTACGATCATTTAAACTAATCATTGCTGACCATAAGGTGTTATATAGAATGGCTAAATTCCATGTAGGGCAAAAATAGATAATCTGGTAAGTCTAGTTATAAAAAGGGCACTAAGCTAATTAAATTATTGTCACCAGAGCCCAAACCATGAACTAATACTAATATTTTTTTTAGTTAATTAAGGGATTGGATTTCTGAGTTATATGTATATAATTATTATACATATTTTTTCTTAAGCAAAATAAAATCACTTTCTAATTAGCTATCATATGTGAATAATTACCTTATATATAATTAATAAATTTTAGTTAAGATTTATTATTTAATTCGTCGTTAAATTCAAGAACTAAATAAGTAATAAAAGTAATAATTTGACATTTTTTTTTAAAATGATAATAATCGAATAATATAATATAATATAATATATGAAATAGTTATGAAATTAATTGTAATATCCTCTTGTCTATTGCTAGCTAGTTGTGCCAGCCAACATCACCCGAAAATGTTAAGCTTTACTCCTGCAAGTACTGTAATTGATTATTCAAATAATGATTTGCATGAGGCCACTGCTTTGGCTCAACAATTTTGTTCTTCTATAAACAAAGATGCTCAATATGTTAGTCACAAAGAAGAAGGTTGGGTGACAAAATCGCGTACTGCTTTCTTTAATTGTATTGAATCATTATCGAAACATAATGCTAATATGAATCATAATAATGGAGGCAATAGTCACATACCAATCATAAACAATTTCAAATAATTATTGACTTGATTGGAGTTTCTACTGATAAATTTAGCTAATGTGTCCATTATGTCTAAAAAATCTACAAATTCAATGATTACCGCGATTTATAAAGCTCTAATATAATATAGGCAAAACTATAGCTAATCCTGGATAAAAATGTTAGGTACAAAAGTGTTTAAAAAGAGAATCAATGTCACAAGAATGTTTACGTCCTAAATATTTAGCATGTGCCCGTTTATGCTCGATTGGATTAAGATCAGGGCTATAAGGAGGGAGATACTCAAGAATGTGATCTGCTGTTTTTATCTGTTCTTGCATTGTAGAACCT
>JBPBQH010000180.1:0-2719 GCA_050954685.1 Janthinobacterium lividum
GAAAGAATAATATTTTAATATATATTTTTGGTACAAAAGGCATATCTATCTGGGGCGGCGTTATATTTAGCTGCTTATATGCCTGCAAAGCTGGAGCAAAATGAGAAAAATCCCATGGTGTGGTAAGTAAAGTTAGATCTTTAATTAAGGAGCTTCGCAAAATTGCAGCAGCAAGAGCGATAGTGCCACCTATACAATGTCCTATTAAGTTTACCTTCATTCCTTTGATGTGCAGATATTTGAGAACGTTAATAACTTCGTGGACGTAGCTTTCCAAAGAAAAATTTGTAGAGACAACATTTGACCAATCTACTAAATATACATCGGCTATGAGCTTTAAATGTTCGACAAAGCTTATCCTTGAATTAATGAATAATATTTCAGGTGAATTGAAAATTGATGGTACAATCAGGAAAACATTATTGACAGCATTTCGTTTTGCATTGCTTGCTTGTTGTCTGTAAATAATCAATTTACAATTTGGAGAAACTGAAAATCTTTCGTCAGCACTAGATATATATTTACTAGATGTGTTTGTGAGCTTGTACTTTCTGTAATGATCAAAAAATTGCTCTAGTTCTTGTTCTGTCTTGTTTGTTGCAAACATTCTTCCTGATCTATTAATTATATTGATTCATATCATATTATATAATTGCTAAATATCGGTTGCTATAGCATCGTTTTCCAAATTTTTTATTGACAAATGGAAGCAAACAATATATAAGTCTCTAAATTTTTTTAATCGTTCCAGTCTGCAGATAACGACTAATAGTTTAGTTTAACCATAATTTTAAAGCAATAATGTAATAAAATTACTCGCAGCCCTACGGCTAAAAGATAACTACAACAAATTTTGATGTTTTTTTAGTTTTTTTTTTGTCTTCAGGGATTTAGTTTAGCAATGAATAACTCAAAATTAGCGTCATTTAGATTTAGGAATATATTTTGGCCAATTCATGCACATGAGCTTGGAAAATTTATTCCAATGTCTTGTCTTATGTTTTGTATATTGTTCAATCAAAATGTCCTGAGAATACTCAAGGACAGCATTCTAATAACAGAAATCAGTGCCGAGGTTGCAAGTTTTGCTAAAGTATATTGCGTCACCCCTGCAGCAGCTTTATTTGTTATATTTTATGCTAAAATTGTTAATCACCTAACTTTTGAAAAGATCTATTACTACTTGGTCGGATTTTTTGTTAGTTTCTTTGCTATATTCGCATTTGTAATTTATCCGAACATCGAAATTTTTCACATCAATAGTTCACTATTAGATGAAATGATGACCGCTCATCCGCACTTGAAGTGGTACATCGCCCTTATTGGCAATTGGAGCTATATAGTGTTTTACACGTTAGCAGAATTATGGCCAAATATTTTTTATGTGCTGTTATTTTGGCAATTTGCTAACGAGATTACAACTACTGAAGAGGCTAAAAGGTACTACACTTTATTTTCTTTATTTGGCAACTCATCCCTTATATTCGTCGGCTTTTTGATAATGAACCTTTCATCAGAAGAAACGTTCCTTAGACATTTTATAAAGATTTCAGATAGCAAAATAATATTAGTTCAAGCCTCGACTATACTTATCTTAGTTTTATCATTTTTATCATGTTTTCTTATCAGATTCGTTAGTAAAAACATAATGACTAATGCTCACTATTACGCTAAAGCTGAGCGATCAACAAAAGAAAAGATGGGCATTTTACAAAGCTTCAAATATATTGCTCGGTCGAAATATCTTTGGTTGATGTTAATATGTTCCGCTGCTTTTGGTTTATCTATGAATTTAGTCGAAGCAGTGTGGAAAGCAAAGATAAAGGAATTATATCCTACAGTCAATACTTACGCCGAATTTAATAGTCTGTACATATTATGGACAGGAGTTGCTATTATGGTTATGACCATAATAGGTAATAATATTATGAGGAGTCATAGCTGGTTTGTAGCTGCCGTTATTTCTCCTATAATAATCATGATAACAGGTATAATATTCTTCGTACTTGTTGTTTTTGATAGCCAAGTATTATCACTATTTGATGGTGCGGTACTTATGACTCCTTTGGCTCTTGCTGTGTCTGTTGGTGCTATCCAGAATATATTAGCTAAAGGGACCAAATATTCTATCTGGGATACTTCAAGGGAAATGCTGTATATTCCTCTAGATAGCGAATTAAAAACCAGAGGCAAGGCAGCGGTAGATGTTATAAGTTCTAAGGTAGGTAAATCTTCTAGCGGATTGCTTCAATCTTTAATATTTACTATAAGTCCTGCGGCTACTTTTACTTCAATATCGCCCATACTCATGGTAATATTTGCAGTAGTATGTATGCTATGGATTTATGCGGTAAGAAAGATATATTTTGAGTATCAAAAGATTGTTTGAGATCCAGAACGGTATTACTATAGATATACCAAAATTAATCGCCTATTATATTCGATCTTTGTGGGGTTTGATTTAAAGATCGCTGGAAAAAGCAGATGCTCTAATGACTAAGCTTACTTTATCTAAAGCAGTTATTGCTGATACAAGCGTATGATGCTGACAAACGTATGCGTGATAAGCTTCAAGCTGCTGGTTGTATTGTCGTCATACCTTCGAAAAAGAGAAGACGTAACACTATAATCCATGATCGCTATCTATATAGATGTAGACATTTAATTGAGAATTTCTTTGCTAAACTCAAACAGTATAGAGCTATCACAACTCGTTATG
>JBPBQH010000133.1:0-2718 GCA_050954685.1 Janthinobacterium lividum
AGGTGGGGTAAATCACTGGTATGGCAAAGGTTATGTGAAGCTTTAGCTTGTGACGCTGATAATGAGTATGGGATGATTGACTCAACAATTGTCAGAGCTGAGCAGCATAGTGCTGGAGCTAAAAAAAGATTTGGGGTGCGATGAAGCGATCGGGCGAAGTAAGGGCGGACTGAGCACAAAAATTCAGAGCGATGTGTGATGTGCTTGGTAATCCTACTGCCTTGCATCTGACTGCTAGACAAAGACATGAATTAGTAGGAGCAGATGCTCTAATGACTAAGCTTACTTTATCTAAAGCAGTTATTGCTGATACAAGCGTATGATGCTGACAAACGTATGCGTGATAAGCTTCAAGCCGCTGGTTGTATTATCGTCATACCTTCGAAAAAGAGGAGACGTAACACTACAATCCATGATCGCTATCTATATAGATGTAGACATTTAATTGAGAATTTCTTTGCTAAACTCAAACAGTATAGAGCTATCACAGCTCGTTATGATAAAACCGCTACTAATTTCCTTAGCCCTATCCATCTAGCTTCATCCATTATCCTCCTTAAGAGAAATTTCGTAAATTAACAAAATAGATTAATTATAAAAAAAGTTGTTTTTTTACCTTCATATCTTGCAAGTTCTATTTCTTACCCGTAGGCCAAGTAATTGCTGCTTGAGAACTGCTGTAATAACCAAAGAGAATGGTAGAGATTCTTAAGAAGTGAAGGGATTGCACTACTCGTTATGCATCATAATCTACTTTTAAGATCTCCTTAACGTTTGATCGATAAGGCACCGATAAAATCTGCAACAAAGTTGGTTCGTAGGCTATATCGAGAAAGGCAGTTGCAAGATCGTATTTGCAAGCCACGTGGTGGACAATGAAAAACAGAATAGTTCTTGCGTCACTTAGAGCCAGAAATGTAAAAGCAAAGCTTCAACTGAGACTTAATAATTTAGATAAGTCTGAAGCAAGGTAAAGAGAACCAGTGATTATTATATTGCCAGGCTTTCTACATAATTCCTTATCAATGGTTAGTAATGCTTCTTCAATAGAATCGACAGCAACGACGTCGATACCGGCAGAGAATACGAGGTCACTTAGTATTTCTGCACTATAACTTGAAGCTTCTGATAATACTTTTACGCTATAAGCTCGATCAATAATTTCTTTGAAAGGTAGACAAAATTGATAAACGTTCCTGTTTTTGGTCATTCCTAAAACAAGATATAACGGTTTGGACAAATGATCTCTAAGCCAATTTGAGAGAGCTTGTGCTCCGCTAACATTGTGTGCGCCATCTAGCCAAATATTGATATTGTCTGAGATCAAGTTTTTATACCTGAAAGGGTCAATTTTTTGGATCCTTGCTGGCCAATTAGTTTTTTTCATGCCTGTAATAATTTGCTGTAAGCTAATCTTAAATCGATCATTTACTAAACTTACTGCTGCAATAATTGTTGCTGCATTAATTAGTTGATGATCCCCAGCTAACGAAGGGCAGGGGAATTCGTGACTTAAATTATTAGATAAATATGAAAAGCCATTTTCAAACTTTCTAATACAAAAATCATATTCATAACAGAACAGAGGTGAGTTAAGTTCCTCGCATCTTGATATTATCACATTGTAGACTTCTTGTGTTTGTAAGCTAACTACGCAAGGACTTTGAGGTTTTATGATACCCGCTTTTTCATTTGCTATTAATGTTAGAGTCGAGCCTAAGAAATCCATGTGGTCATAACTAATTGGCGTGATTATTGAAACTATAGGTGTTTCGATAATGTTCGTTGCATCAAGCCTACCCCCAATACCAGTTTCAATTATTAAAATATCAGCGTATATTTCTGAAAAAGCTAGATAGGCTGCAATAGTTATACCATCGAAAAATGATAAATTATTTAAATTAATTGTGCTTGCAGCACGTCTTGTTCTCTCGAGAACATCAAATAGATAATAATCACTAATCTTTTCCCCAGCCATTACTATTCTTTCGTTAAATTCAAAGAGATGAGGGGAGGTATAGGTATGAACTTTGTAATTGGCAGCTTCAAATATACTTCTAAGCATTGCAACGCTCGAGCCCTTACCATTAGTACCAGCAACGTGAATTGCAGGCGGCATTTTAAGGTGAGGATTGCCCAGTCGGGCTGATAGCTCCAATAAATGAGATAAATCAACTCTATTTTTATTTTTTTGCCATGTATAAACAGGCCAATGTGGCATACTAACCATATATTCTCTATTTCAATCTAATTATGAGCATGAAAGATAGTTACTTAAAACAATAATATATTCTTCTATTAGTATTTCTAATCAAATATAAATTATGTTCCATTGACAAAACATCCTAAAAAAGACTAAATATATCTCAAAATTATCTTTAAGGTGTTAATGATCAATTTAACTTTTCCAGACGGATCACATAAGCAATTTTTAAAAGGTATAACTGGTTTTGCAGTAGCTCATCAAATATCTCAATCTCTAGCTAAAGAAGCATTTGTCATCGAGATCAATAATGAACTTAAAGATCTAAGTTATGAGATAAATGCTGACGCTAAGGTGAGAATTCTTACTTCAAAAGATCCTGAGTGCTTAGAGATCATAAGACATGATGCTGCTCATATTTTAGCGGAGGCGGCCAAGGAACTTTTTCCAAAAATACAAGTAACTATTGGTCCTGCAATTGAAAATGGGTTTTATTATGATTTCGCCAAGGAGGA
>JBPBQH010000076.1:0-2711 GCA_050954685.1 Janthinobacterium lividum
GTATATCTTGAATTGATTGGCAGTGAAACCTTTTCTCTTAGGATCGTTTATATATTCGAAAAAAGGATGATTTAATGCTCTATGAGTTAAAGTAAAATCTTTTAATTGTTCAAAGTTTAAAATGTTAGTGCTCATGTAGCTCATATTTAATATGTTATTTTATCTAAAATCCAATTGGTAAATACTTTATCAAGGTTTCTTCTATCAGCTTTCATAGTATATGCATATGATTCATCTACCAGTGCTAATAATTTCTCTTTGTTGAGACTTAATCTTCTGTTTTTTGCGCTGTTTACTATATACAACATACATTCAAGATATATGTTAATATCCCAAATATGTTCTGGAGAGGGCCTTATTTCTGTTTGTTTACCAGTTTCGATGACTAAATCGTATATTGAGCAATCCAAAACTGAGGCAATTTTTTGCAGAGTATCCGCTGTTGGCTTAAGAGATCTACCTTGCATAATATTATGAACCGTTCCATGCTTTATTCCAGCAGCGTCTTCAAGTCTTCTTATATTTAATCCTTTACGTTCGGCACGATATCTTATGGCCTCTATTCTAACTTTCATTATTTAATGATCTATTAGTAAAAAAGATACATTATTATTCTGTTAGTATAAATACAAGTAAAATTGAAAAAATGCTTTATATGAAATACTTTTGGTATACAAAATACATGAGAATCTTGGGATTCAGCTTCATATCTGCTAAAATAGACCAAAAAAACTTACGATGACGTTCTAGTTTAAAAAAAATCAAGCGTTACGCTCTAATAATTAACTAATTATTAACTATTTTAGTTTACAAACATAGTAATAGTTACACTCTTTAGAATTAAAAAACCACCTTAGTGCACTCACTTACAGGCTTAAGCACTAGGTGGCTTTAATAACGTAATTATAGAAGTACCAAAACTACAAGATTGTGAAACCAAAATGAACATGTCACAAAATCACAGTGTGGGACCAAAATGAAAATATCACAAAATCACAGTATGGGACCAAAATGAAAATATCACAAAATCACGGTATTAACAATAGTGTTAATGTTATCGATATCATTCTGCGTAGAGCTAATTTAGTTCTCTCACCACACATTTTATAAAAATATCAGTTAATAGTTAGGATGTAGCTAAGTGATAATCACCAAATACCGCTCTCGTTCATTTTCCGTGCTTAAAGTAGTAGCTGTGAGCAACACTGGAAAATAGACAAAGAGGATAAGATTAAATTAGTCGTATCAGTACAGTAGACCTGATTAATCGATCAAAGCAATAAGCATAAATAATAAGTGATGAGAAATGAGGACAACAATAATACTAAGTCAAATGCTGGGAATTGTAGGAGATGCTCAAGATTTATTGAGTCAAGTAGTTATCGGATTAGAGAATTTAAGCAAATATAGAGCATTTATGGAAGAATTAAATCACACCAAATCTCATCTAATGAAGGCAGTGAATCTAGTAGAAGATGTAAAAGAAAATATTGAGATAATGATTGAGCGAGGAATAAAGTGAGCGACAATAGAAAGAGAGCAGAAGTAATTAAGCTTCATAAAGTAGCTAAGAAAGTAATTAAACCTAGATTGTGTTATGTTGCTAAAGAAGGTGAGAAGCGTAAGAGGTTACATGACAATTTGTATGTAGATTTAACTTACGTTACTAGAGCAGAAAAGCCTGAGACTTACATTGCTGCCAAGGCTCAAATATTATTAGCAAACTTAGCTAGAATGATTTCAAAGAACAGTGAGGGCGAAGAATTTGTAGATCATGATTTCTTGTCTGCAATCACTCATTGTCGTTCCAGTAAACAGAACAGAAGCATTTTAGGTCAATTAGCCGATATAATAGATTACAAATATTATAATTGTGTAATTTTTCAAGGGAAGAGAAGAGTATTTGGCTATACCGTAAAATTCACTACTGATGGAAAAAGTAGGATAGAAAATCCAGGATTATTTTACGATTTTGCTCTCAAAAAATTGGAAAAAGATACCCCATCAGGTGGGAAAAAAAATCCCTGTCGGGTGGGAAGAGAATTTCCTAATCGGATGGTAAAAAATTCCCTGCCGAAGAGAGAAAAAATCCTCGCCGAAGAGGAAAAAATCTCCACCCCTATATATATAGATAACACTATAGATAACATTAAAGAAATAGATCTATATAGATCTAGATCTAACGAATCTAGTTTTGTTGAAAAAGAATTAGAGCAAGAAGTACGAGTTGGAGAGTCATCTACTATCGATGCTAGTTTCAAAAGAGAGCAAAATATCAGTGTTACCTTGAGCCCGTCAAATTCGCTTGTTTCTGCTGCTACAAATTGTAACCGCAAGAGAAAAAGCTTGAGTGAGTTTTATCCAGTCAGCGAAGAGGATGCTGAGAACTTAAGGAGAGCTTCTGGCCGGGAATTTAATGCAAACTACATCAACCAGCTAATAGTGAAGTTAAGCAAAGAGAATCCAGATTATGGTTTCTTCACCAAAGAGCTGTTCATGCGCTATATGACTAAACTCTTGAGTAATGAGCTGAGGCAGGCAGAACAAGTGAATAAAGAAGAATTCAGATTCAGACAGGACGAGGAGTCAGCAGCAAGAGAAGCGTATTTGAATAAAGTGGAAGAAAGTACAGATACGAGCAAGGTAAGCCAGCTAAAAAGGAAGATAGCAGCAAGTCTTGATACGGAAATTGCTTATAGATTGCTAAGTGG
>JBPBQH010000077.1:0-2690 GCA_050954685.1 Janthinobacterium lividum
GGAACAATTAATAGTGAGCAAGCTGATAAATTAGGTTATGACTCATTAACTCCAGTGAATGACAATTCTAGTTATGATCATGATGTTGCTCCCGTGGGTGAATCGAGCATGTTTAGTTAGTCATTGGCTTGACATCTTTTCCCTCCATTGAGTAGGGAGAGGATGTCAAGATAGTCTGCATATTCTCAGACACCGATATTTTATGGAAATGTTTGAAGTATGAACTCAATGAATAATCCACATACAAAATTAGATCCTAAACTAATTGAATTTGATATCGATTCGCTAATCAAAACTTGCTTGCATGAATTGGCTTTTAATATTTCGGATAGTTTCTTGTTAGTAGAGGTGACATGTCTATACAAGAATAAAATTTATGATGATGAAGTCAGGAAAGATCTTTCGTATAAAATTGATTGTCTTTCTGAAGGAGTAAATCTAATTGTTTCTAAATACCTTGAGAGATGCAAGAACAATATGATAGGTCGAACTGACCTTTGCGTTTGCCAACTTTGACAAATTATTTCTATTCTGGATTGGCCTATACCATAGATTGACAGCATGTAGGTACTACTTATGCAAAATAATTATTTATTCCTAATATACCTTAAGTCATTACAACCTAATTCGACTCCGGAGAAACGCTATTATTAAATCACTTTAATATAATAAGTTAACATCAATCAATACATATCATTCTGACTTATTCTAAAATTAAAATAAGTTTTTCTTTTGGAAATTATGTAACCAAATGCATAACTGAACTTATAACAATACAAAAAATACTAGCAATTTTAATCTTTTGATCTTTCCTAATATTTTGTCAATATATTTTGTCAATGTTTTTATGTTGCTTCCAGCTGCGCTTCTAAAGTATACTTTAATTACACGAAAATAAATCTAGTTAACCTAAATTTTATTAGTTGAAAGCAATAGAGAATTTTTTAGTTCATGACTTATGATTTTGTTATTTGAGCGATCAGACAGTATTAATAAATTATGAATCCGGATTTTTTGTATCTCCTAACAGATTAATAATTTCTTTCAGTTCCTCATTAGTAGAATTAGCACAATCATGAGAAGATATGTAACCAGGATAACTTTCAAAAAAAGTATTATTATTTGATTTAATAGGTTTCCAGTTCTTATCAGTAAATTCTTTGGTGCCGTGCATAGGAAATAATTTGGCGTGGGCATGATTGACACCATATCCTTCGTACACGAGAGCGGTCCTACCAACGTTTGGTAACTTAGCGTTTAAGATATGAGCTACCTTTTGTGCGGCTATAGTGAGTTGGCAAATCACATCTTCGGGTAAGGAAAAGATATCACTTGAATGATGTTCTTTAGTTATTACTACTGTTGCACCTGGAGTGTTAGGAAATATAGACAAAAATGCTACGTGCTTATGATCTTCCCAAAATCTAAAAGCTGGTAACTGTTTAGCTACTATCTTGCAAAAAATGCATTCCATATCCTTTATTACGTGTCCTTTCATAAGAGTATCCTTATTTTTATATCATGTATGTTATGGTCGTCTTACCAACCATTATTTCATTATTGGCAACCTTTACTGTTATCAAATGAATTTGGGTTATTGAAGAATTTACCAAACTTCAAAGATTCTATATTAGGTGCATCATTTTTTCTAATGCATGTATGTGTATTTATATTCAACAAAAAAATCAAAAATATTTCTTTACATTCTAAAAATATTCTCAATATCGGTGTTTATCTTGCGATTATTAGCGGCTTAATGTTCTTTTTTATGAGTCTGCATAATAGTAATATATTAGTTAAAATAGCGTGTTTTTGTATATTACACGGCTGTATGTCAGTTCTATGGAAGATGAATAGAAGTCAGTTTATCAAAAATTGTCAAAATAATGATTATAATAGAGCAATTTCTGCCTCAATTACTTTATGCCGCTTTTTTGTACATAATATGTACTGTCTAGACAATATAGATGGCGTCCATAATATGTACTGTATATGTTCGATGATAATGGGCATTGTTGGTATGTTGTTTTTGTACTGGAGTAATATCTATCAGCGTCTCAAATCAAATTTTTGATACTACCAGTATTTAGTAGTGGAAGATCAGCAAGGTTAAATTACTATCTAATCTTTTCTAATCTTTCTGATTTCTTCAATAGATAAATTAGTAAGTTCTGATATATCAGTAAGAGAGTGATCCTTTGCTAGCATTTTTTTCGCTACTTCAATCTTACCTTCTTCGATACCTTCGGCTTTAGCTTTGTTAATTCTGTACTCTTCAGCAGCTTGATTGTCGATGATACGCTTAGTCTCCTGTTCGTAAGTATGGAGTTCTGCTTCACTCCAGTTGAATTGATTAAGCTCTTCGTAAGCTCTCTATCACAGCATCAGATCCTATTATTCGCTGCAAGTCACTCTCACTCGTTTTATTTGCATTCTTAAAGAAGTAACACCATTTCTCTATTATATTAGTCAGTAGCTCAAGGTTGGTGATCTTAAACTTGGGTAGTTCAATGAAACTAAATGAGAAATCCTTTAAGTCATGAGAGTACGTATGCTTATCTAAGATAATATGGTCTGATTTGTAGAATACTTTGTCTGGAAAGACTATATAGTCACTAATAGCAATAAATATAACTGCTTTGAGGTCTTTGTATCTACCGCCTTCTTCTTTGCCTTTATTTAGTTGGCGT
>JBPBQH010000078.1:0-2681 GCA_050954685.1 Janthinobacterium lividum
TAGCTATTGTTTGAGAGATCAGTTAAAAAAATCTATAGTAATTACTCTTAGTCCCAAAATTGCTGAGGAGGTATTACCATATTTCAGTACCGTACTTCATTGTAATGAGGCACGACAAAATACAATAACAGAACTTTTAATCATGAATGAAAAATATGGAAAACAGACTTAAGAACAATATGAATAGAAAATTCTTTGCTTTTTTGGTGTTGCTGATCATTACAATAGGAATCTACTATAATAGAAATTTAGTAACTAAATTGCTAAGTGATTTTAGTTCGAAATTATCAATAAATGGATATTTACCTTGGACTAATGCTAACCTGAATAATCCTGAAATTTCAACTGATGGTAACGATATCAGTTCTATATCTATAGATAGTGAAGCATTACCTGGTTTTATTAAGCCTTTAACGGATGGCGAGCAAAGAGCTAGGAACACAAGTGATCATCCTCAGTATCTTGTTCAAAACAATGTAGAAAAAGGAAGTAATGATCTAAAAATATCCGATAATTATTACTCCTTTATGAAAAGTTTAAACTCTTTGATTGCTAATTTTTTCCAGGATAAATCGTGCACTCAGCAAATTGAGCAGCTTACTATTATCAACTTTCCTATCGAAATTAGAGCAATATTTGACGATATTGCTAAATATAATTCAGAATACTTGAGCGAGAATATAGAAAATTATCAGATAAAGTTCTTAGGAAGACTCAATTTTCTAAATAGATTCGTTAAAATAAAGAAAACGCCAGCTAGAAGCAATAAGTCCGATTTGAAATTATCGGTAACTTCGAATATAGAAGAGTTTTTAAATTATTTTTGCTCTAGGGAATTTCAGAATCAATTTATAGGTCAGGTAGAGAAATGATCAAATTTATAATAATCTGCAGCGTTTCACTTGCTACTTATCTAGGCTTCTCAGCAATAAATCAATCAGACATTGAGATTTCTATACTTATATATGATTATGTAATTGAGACTTCGCTCTTGACTGCTATATCGATATTTACTTTGATTATGCTAACGGTAATTATTGCTATGAAGGTATCTTTGCTAATCTTTGAGTTGCCATATATTCTCAAGAGTAAAATAAATTCTAAGAAACTGCAAAAGACTAATTCACTGCTAATGCAATCTGTATTTTTTTTATTGACAGGTAATAAAGCTAAAGCAAAGCTACTTAGTAATAAAGTTGACTCAAGTGCTGGAATAGAACATAGAGAGCTTAATAATTTAATCCTAGCAGAATCGGAAGAAAACTTAGAACAAAAAATAAATTATTATAAAGCACTTGGCTCGTCAAAAAATTATGAGTTTTTTATAGCCAAAAGATTAGCTCAAATACATGCTGAGCTACAATCTTTCGTACAAGCTGAGAATTATGCAAGCAAAGCAATTGCTATCAATGGGCAAGATAGTACAATTATTGAAATTCTAATTAGTTGCTATGCACATCAGAAACTATGGGAAAAATGTATTACTAATGTCTCTAAACTAAAAAAATCTGATAAAGAAAGATTCAATGCAATATCTAAACAACTATCGGCGTATTACGTTCAAGCCTCAAAAGAAGTACTAGAAACAGGAGAGGATCGGCAAGCTATAAATTATGTTGAGTCTGCTCTTGAACTAAACCCTGGTAACATTGAGGCTCTAGACCTTTATCTCTCAATAAATTTGAGCTTAAATAATAGTAGTAATAACTTAAAAATTTTATCAGACGCTTTTAGCCTTGTACCATCGTTTGAAGTAGCAACTATGTACATTAGTATTTCTTCGCAACCCGCTTGGAAAATTTATAATGAGTTGTCAGCCTTGGTTGATTCAACATCTCTATCTCACAAAAGCTTATTTTTAGCTATTAGAGCTTATCTTAATTTATCAGACAATACTAACGATAATTCTCAGCATCAGAGCTTGAGCGAAGTAACGTCGCCATTGATTACTAAGTAATATTACTTGAGCATTTGATGTGAGTATTTCTCAAGCTCTTAATGGATTTGAACTAGATGACTTGCAGTTAGTACTTATACAAAAACTGACTGACTTAGCTAAATCCTTCAATCAAAAATCTATTTTTAATTTTCTAAAGTCTTGTCCAGCTAAAAATGGCCTCTATATATATGGAGGCGTTGGTAGAGGCAAAACAATGCTTATGAAGACATTCTTTGACAAACTAAAAGTGAGCAAGAAGATAATTCATTATCAAGATTTTATGCAATCAGTTCATAAGCAGCTTCATCAGTTTCAATTAATGAACGTCGAAAAGGCATTAATACATCTAGCAGACAGTTTCGCGAAAAATTTACGAGTTCTATGCCTTGATGAATTCGAGATTAAAGATATAGTAGATGCTACAATCATAGGTAAGTTGTTTGAAGAATTAATCAAAAGAAAAATTTTTTTCGTTATTACAAGCAACACTAAGCCAGACAATTTGTATCTTGACGGGTTACAACGTCAATCTTTTTTAGGATTTATACATATTTTAAACACTAGGTTTGATTTATTCTATCTAGGAAGTAGTTGCGATTATAGATTAGCTAAGCCAAAGAATATTGAAGGAGATAGAATTCTCTATCCAATAAATCAGTCAACTAGTAACAAGATAAAAAATATAATTTCAAAGATAACTAATAACCAAACATATCCCGGAACTATCGAAATATTCGGTCGC
>JBPBQH010000079.1:0-2677 GCA_050954685.1 Janthinobacterium lividum
CCAGCCAGGTGGCCAGGAGCTGGAAGACACCCGTTAGTGCTATTACAACAAGCAGCTATCAATTTATCCACTAAGCTAAATAACGATGGTATATTAGCTATTAATGGCCCACCAGGTACAGGAAAGACAACTCTGCTGCGTGATATCATTGCTAACTTAGTCGCAAAGAGAGCCGAAATGCTGGTTAAATTTGATGATCCGCTCAAGGCTTTTGTTGATTCAGAGCGTAGAGTGAAGTTAGAGCAAGGTTCAAGAACTATATATAATCTTGACAAAAGTATAAAGGGTTTCGAAATATTAATAGTATCATCAAATAACAAGGCGGTAGAAAATATTAGCGTTGAATTACCTAATATTAAAGCTATTGCTTGTGATGCTGACGATCTGCGTTACTTCAATACTTTGTCGGATCAACTAATAGGACACGAAACTTGGGGCCTCATTTCTGCAGTATTAGGTAATAATACTAATCGCAGTAATTTCCAGAAGAAATTTTGGTCTGATAATGATTTTGGCTTATTTACATACCTTAAGGAAGCAGCTGGAAGTCCACAAATATTTAATATCAAAGATCAAGATGGCAAGATCATTGGCTCGAGAAAACCCAAAATCATAGAAAATCATAATCCACCTCTCAATCATATAGAAGCTTTAAAAAGATGGCAATGCGCTCGCGAGGATTTCTTGGCTAAACTGTCATTAAGCCAAGATAAGCTGGCCAAGCTACAAGAAATAAAAGAGGTAGTGCAACATCTGTCAAGTCTAAAGAGTAATTTCAAAAGTCATAATTTTGAGGAAACTTTAGTCGAGCATAAAAAATTCAAGCCAAATTTCATCTCCAGGATCCTAAAAACTATATCAGCTTGCGATTGGCAAAAACAATTTGAAGAACTTTTGCATTGTATTGATGTAAAAAATAAAGTCGATATATTTTCTGCGGATCTTGATTCCCATTTTATTGATAGCAATTTATTTCTTAAAGCTCATAAAGAAATTCATTTAGTTTCTCCTTGGTGTGATGCTGAGACACAGAGACTACGAGACGAAGTATTCATTTCCGCCATTAAATTACATAAAGCCTTCATTGATGCAGCTGCTAAGCCTTTACTTGATAATATTGGAATATTAATGCGCAACTTATGTCGGCAAGTAGATTTTCTGAATATTGAGGTGAGTTATACAAATATTGGGTCAACTGATATATTGAGTTCCTTGCCAGATCTATGGTCTTCCTTATTTCTCATAGTTCCTAGTGTTTCATCCGCTTTTGCATCTATTGAAAGCATGATAGGATATTTACCCAAAGAATCATTAGGTTGGCTTTTAATAGATGAAGCCGGTCAAGCTCTACCTCAAGCTGCTGTAGGGGCAATAATGAGAGCAAGGAATATAATAATTACAGGGGATCCATTGCAAATAGCGCCCGTGGTAACGCTTCCTGATACATTAACTAAATCTATATGTAGAGAATTTGAAGTCGATCCTAATCTTTACAACGCCCCTTTTGCTTCGGTTCAAACATTAGCTGATAGCGCAAGTAAATATTTTTCGGAATTTCATACCAACTATGGCAACCGTACGGTGGGCTTTCCTCTACTTGTACATAGACGTTGCGCTGAACCTATGTTTAGCATTTCTAATGCTATAGCTTATGAAAATTTGATGGTGCAAGCCAAGAGTTTTGTGGATTCACCCATAAGAAATTGTCTAGGCCCATCAAACTGGTTTAATATCAAGGGTAAACCTATTGACAAATGGTGTCCTGAGGAAGGTGAGTTTGTTCTCGCTTTATTACGCAAGCTAAGAGCAGAAGAAGTGTATCCTGATCTGTACATCATTGCACCGTTTAAAATCATTGTCAATAATCTGCGGAGTATGATCAAAAGAAGTAATATTATGGATTCATGGCCAGGAGTTCCCACAGATTGGACCAAAGAACGTATCGGTACTACGCACACTGTTCAAGGACGTGAGGCTGAAGCAGTGATCTTTGTGCTTGGAGCTACTGCGCGAGATCAGCACGGGTCACGCACTTGGGCCGGCTATAGTCCCAATTTGGTAAACGTAGCGGTTACACGCGCTAAGGAAGCTACATATATAGTAGGTAATAGAGATTTGTGGAAAGAGGCTGGGGTATTTAGAGAATTATATAATAGGATTAATACTAATTAAATTTTATGAGCCTCAATTATTAGATCTAAAATGCATTAAATTTGTTAGCAAAATTATTCTGTAAAATTTCTTAATATAGTATCTATATCGTTCTTATCTTTATAGTTATGCCATTTTCCTTCTGGATATACTACAATAATCGGTCCTTCCTTACAATTGCCAAGGCAGCCGGCTGAACTTATTCTTAGGCCTTTTTCTCTAAGTCCTAATCTATTATATTCAGACTTAGCATACTGAAATAGTTCACTAGCGCCATCTCTACCGCAAGATCGGTCATTATTTTGGCGTGTGTTTGTACATATAAAAAAATGGTTTTGATAATGGTTCATAAAAAATTAGTTAATATACTTCAGGTAACAGCATATTTAAATAAGCGTGTTCTGTAAAACGTTTTTTATAGCAATTTTACGTAGGAATCTTTAATAGTCTTAATGCTACCTTCCCTGTCAAACACTATCTCTAAATTATCTTCGCTTTTTTTAGTAACTATACCTATGCCAAATTT
>JBPBQH010000222.1:0-2670 GCA_050954685.1 Janthinobacterium lividum
TTCAAATCCCAAATTAGACATAACAGTTGAAATGACTGATGAATTTTTAAGTTTATTATTTGCTTTATTATAGCAAGCGATAAGTGCAAGTATTTTATCACCATCTATTATATTACCCTTTTCATCGATAATAACTAATCTATCCCCATCACCATCAAGAGCTATTCCAATATCAGCATTATTTTTTAATACTTCCCTCATTATCAAATCAGGATAATTTGAGCCGCAATTATCATTTATATTGAATCCATTAGGTTTAATTCCAATAGCTATTACATCTGCACCAAGCTCCCACAAAATAGTTTCACCTAATCTATAAGCAGCACCATTAGCACAATCTACGACTATTTTCAATCCTGATAAAGTCCTATTTTTTAAAAAAGTAGATTTCACATATTCAATATATCTGCCAGCTGTATCACTTAATCTTCTGGTTTTGCCTAAATTTATAGGTTTAGCTAAATATTTATTTAAATCACTATCAATTCTTTGCTCAAGCAAAAGTTCAGTTTGATTCGACAATTTGAAACCATTAGGATCAAAAATTTTGATTCCATTATCATAATATGGATTATGAGAAGCAGAAATCATAATTCCAAGATCAGCTCTGAGTGATCTAGTCAACATTGCAACCGCTGGTGTAGGCATTGGTCCAAGTAAAATTACATCCATACCTACAGATATAAATCCAGCAGTTAAAGCGGGTTCAATCATATATCCTGAAAGTCTTGTATCTTTAGCAATCACAACACTATGTCTATGATCACCTTTTGCAAATAAAGATCCTGCTGCAGCACCAAGCTTCATCATCAATTCTGTTGATATATTACCTGAATTCGCTAAACCTCTGATACCATCTGTACCGAAATATTTCTTCAGCATTATTTTAAGCGTTAGAATTGAATGAAGCTTCCGCAATATTATCAATATTTTTATTGATCTTTTTACCCGATATTATACTTTTTATCTCCTCGCCTGTTAGAGTCTCATACTCTAAAAGCGCTTTTGCAAGAATCTCAAGCTTGTCTTTATTTTCGGATAAAATTTTAGTAGCTAAATCATGAGCTTCAGTGACTAATTTTTTAATTTCGTGATCAATTAGCTTATTTATTTCTTCAGATTTACCTTTAGAATCACCTCCATGACCTAAATATAAATCTTGATTTTCGCCTCCATAAAATATTGGTCCAATCTCATCACTCATACCCCATTCAGTTACCATAGCTTTAGCCATTTTAGTTGCTTGTTTAATATCTGATGATGCACCACTTGTAACTTTATCGTAACCAAAGATTATCTCTTCAGCAACTCTTCCTCCCATAGCAACAGCTAAATCAGCTTTTAATTTTTCTCTAGTTACTGAGAATCTATCATTTTCAGGAAGACGCATAACTAAACCAAGAGCCATACCTCTTGGTATTATAGTTGCTTTATGAATTGGATCAGAGGCTGGACAATTAAGTGATACTATAGCATGTCCACCTTCATGAAATGCTGTTAATGTTTTTTCTTCTTCAGTCATTACCATTGATCGACGTTCAGCTCCCATCATAACTTTATCTTTTGCAGATTCTAGATCTTCCATAGTTACAAATTTCTTATTCTTTCTGGCTGCAAGTAATGCTGCTTCATTGACTAAATTTGCTATATCTGCACCTGAAAATCCTGGAGTTCCCCTTGCTATAATTCTCGGTTCAACATCTGGAGCAACTTGCAATTTTTTCAAATGTACTTTTAAAACTTTTTCTCTTCCAGCTATATCAGGTACAGGTACAACTATTTGTCTATCAAACCTGCCAGGTCTTAGCAAAGCCGCATCTAGAACATCAGGTCTATTAGTTGCTGCAATAATAATAACTCCATCAGTCTCTTCAAAACCATCCATTTCAACAAGCAGCTGGTTTAAAGTTTGTTCTCTTTCATCATTTCCCCCGCCAAGTCCAACACCTCTTTGCCTACCAACAGCATCGATTTCATCAATAAATGTTATACATGGAGCACTTTTTTTTGCTTGTTCAAATAAATCTCTAACTCTGCTAGCACCAACACCTACAAACATTTCAACAAATTCAGAACCTGATATTGTAAAAAAAGGTACATTGGCTTCACCTGCTATTGCACGAGCTAGTAAAGTTTTACCTGTTCCTGGAGGTCCAACAAGCAAACAGCCTTTTGGAATTTTAGCACCTAATTTTTGAAATTTATCTGGATCTTTAAGAAAATCAACAAGTTCTGATAATTCATCCTTAGCTTCATCAATACCTGCTACATCATCGAAAGTAACTTTACCCTTTTTCTCTTCCAGTAGTTTAGCTTTAGATTTACCAAATCCCATAGCTTTCCCACCTCCTCCTTGCATTTGCCTCATAAAAAATACCCACACACTTACTAAAAGTACTACAGGTAATGCTGAAAAAATTATACTTAGGAAAGAATTAACTTTATTATCAATAGGCATTGATCGAAATTTTACATTATTTTTTTGTAATTTATCAATTAAATTTGGATAATCTGGAGCATAAGTATTGAAACTAGTACCATCGTTAAAATTACCCTCGATGTTACGCCCTCTAATAACTATATCGCTGACTTGGCCTTCATCAATTTTATTCAAAAAATCAGAAAATCCATAATCAGAATATGTTACGGACTGACCTGTTTTAAGTGTGT